>CAJXXO010000271.1 GCA_913062655.1 uncultured Bacteroidota bacterium
AAGCAAGTCTGCCCGGAGCTGTCCATTATCAATATCGGTGGTGGCTTACCGGTACCCAACTCCCTCTACTTCGATTACGATTACGATTACATGCTCAGTGAAATCGTGCTGCAGGTGAAGAAGGTCTGCAAAGAAGAACAGGTGCCGGTGCCGGACATCTATTCCGAGTTTGGCAAGTACACGGTGGCTGAAAGTGGTAGCATGGCATTTTCTGTGTTGCAGCAAAAGCAACAAAACGACCGCGAGCGCTGGTACATGATAGACGGATCATTAATGACTACCTTACCCGATAGTTGGGGTATTGGGGAGCGCTTTATCTTGCTTCCGCTCAACAAATGGGAGAATGAGTACCACCGGGTGAATATTGGCGGCCTTAGCTGTGATCAGTATGACTACTACAACTCTGAAGTGCACGTAGCGGAGCTTTACATGCCAAAGCTTGACGATAAGGCCCCCCTCTATATCGGCTTTTTTAATGTAGGCGCCTACCAGGAAAGTTTGAGTGGCTATGGCGGTACCAAGCATTGCTTGTTGCCCTCCCCCCAATTCCTACTACTCGACCGGGACGAACAAGGTGCGCTTACGTCATCTGTGTTTGCCCCGCGGCAATCGGTAGATCGCATGCTGGATGTGCTCGGATACGAATAAAAAAATCCCGGCCACAAGACCGGGATTTTCCATTTATAGCGAGTGATTATTGCCTTAGTTTACTTTGATCTCGCGTAGCTTATTTACCGTATCTGCCGTTTTCGGCAACGTGATGCGCAAGATACCGGCCTCATAGGTGGCATCGATCTTTTCTATATCAATGGTATCGGGCAATACAAAGCTCTTGCTGAAGTGCCCGAAGGCAAATTCACGCTTTACCACCTTTTGATTTTCGGGCAGTTCATGATCGCTTTCTGCGCTGATGGTTAGCATCTTTTCCTCTAGCTTAATGGCAAAGTCATCCTTCTGCATGCCCGGCACGGCTAGCTCGATGGTAAAATCTGCTTCCCCTTCCAGGATATTGGCAGCCGGCTCGTTGTAGCGCGGACGATAAGTGGACGGGGTGCTCATCATAGCATCTATCCAGGTATCAAAAGGGTGCATTGTTCTGCTTGGACGGTACATTCTTTTTGCGATAGTCATAATGGTCAAATTTTGTCGTTATCAAATTCGACCAGCTATGGTCAAAAGGAATACCAATTTGATAACCGGCAGTTTTTGGTCTCAAAATGGCGCTAAAAGATGACAAAAAGGCAGTTTTCATTGTTATTGCATGCCATAATTGCCGATTAGTGATGGGTGGTCGCTTGTTAAATAGTGCAAAGGGGTCGGTGCCGGTAAACAATTCGTGTATTTTTAATCCAAATCTCCAGTTATGCAGCGTAAATGGTATGGGATCATCGGGGGTGCGATAGCAGCCGTCTTGCTTTTGATCTGGCTACTGCCCTCTACCGGTGAAGATGATAATGCACCGGTCTATTATGAAGTAGAGCGTGGACCACTAGCCATTGAAGTCACCACCACCGGTGAGCTGCGGTCTGCGCGGTCAGAAGAGATCATGGGACCGGCCTCATTGCGTAAGATCGGCATCTACCAGGTAAAAATCACCGACATCATACCGGAGGGAACGGTGGTACAAGAGGGCGCCTATGTCGCCTCCCTAGACAAAACGGAGATCGCCAATAAGTTGCAGGAACTGGAAACCGAGTTGCAACTGGAGCAGTCGAAATTGGATCAAGCCAAACTCGATACCAGCCTGGAGCTGAGTCAGGCGCGCAATCAAATCATCAACCTGCGCTATGATGTGGAAGAGAAACGACTGGCCCTGGAACAGAGCCAGTATGAACCGCCTGCGGTAATACAGCAGGCAGAAAATGCCCTGGATAAGGCAGAGCGAGCCCTGCAAGAAGCGATTGACAACTATGCCATTAAGCAGGAGCAGAGCCGCGCTAAGGTGTATGAAATTCAGACACAGCTTAACCTGAAACTATCGCAATACAACCAAATGTTGGAGACGCTGAGTGAATTTACCATCAACGCACCCAAGTCCGGCATGTTGGTCTATGCCCGCGATTGGGGCGGTCGAAAAATAGCGGTAGGAAGCAATGTGAGTGCCTGGAATCCTGTGGTGGCCACACTCCCCGACCTGACACGCATGATTTCCAAAACCTATGTGAATGAGATCGATATCAGCAAAGTAAAGGAGGGGCAGCGGGTTGACCTGGGGGTAGACGCTTTCCCTGATCGCAAATACACCGGAGTAGTAAAATCAGTAGCGAATGTGGGGCAAGAGAAGGACAACTCCAACGCAAAGGTATTTGAAGTGGAAATTGCACTGAATGAAAAAGATACCACCTTGCGGCCCTCTATGACCACCAGTAATGTAATTCACGTAGCAGAATACGACAGTGTCATCTTTGTGCCGCTGGAATGTGTGCACGAAAATGACAGCGCTTATTATGTCTTTCTGGACGAAGGAAAATCCACGGTTCGGCAGGAAATCATACGTGGGGCAGCCAATGAACACTACATGATCGTACAATATGGCATCGATGAGGGGGATCGATTGCATTACAGCACACCAGAAGCGCCTGAGCAGTTGGCCTACACGCCTGTGCCGCCCGATGTCAAGGAAGAATACCTGTTTAAGCCGGAACCCTTGCCGGAGGAAGAGCCCGAAGAGGACCCCAGACTGAAGAATATGCCACCGGAAGTACGTGCCATGATTAAAGCGAAACAGGGGAAGGAACAGGCCAAGTCAGCCAAGGATGACAGTCCTGCGCAAAAGGCGGAGGATAAAGAAGGGGGCGATAAGGTACAGATTACCGTGAAGAAGGGCGACTCATGATGGAACGGCATTGGGTGAACTTACAGGTGGCTTTTACCGCTTTGGTGTCCAATCGTATGCGGTCGTTGCTTACCGCGTTGGGTATCATTTTCGGTGTGGCGGCTGTCATCGCTATGCTATCCATAGGTCGGGGGGCCAAACAAGAGATCCTGGAACAGATCAAGCTGGTTGGGGTCAATAACATTGTCATCTCCGCCAAAGTCTTAACGGATGAAAATGGTGAATCGGGGGAAGAGGAGGAATCGATGCCACTTGTGGGAAAAGAAAACAAGAAGGCTTCACCCGGCCTGAACATGCAAGATGTAGCCGCCTTTGCAGAAGCACTGCCCACTTTGGCCAGCATTAGTCCTGAAGTGGTGAAAGACGTGCAGATGATCCGCAAAGGGCAGATCACCACTTCGCGCCTGATCGGGGTACATGATGCCTTTTTCCCGATCAATAATTTTCGCATAATCGAGGGCCAGAATTTTACGCAGGCCCACCAGGAAAGTGGCCAACCGGTGTGTATCATTGGTCACAACATCAAACAGCGCTTTTTTGGCAACCAGAATCCTATAGGTAAACGGCTGAAGGCCGGAGATGTATGGTTGACTGTAGTAGGGGTGCTGGCTGAGCGGGCGGTTACAGAGGCCGCCATTACCAACCTCGGACTGCGTGATTTTAACAACGATGTATATGTGCCTTTGAAGACCATGTTTCTGCGGGTAAATGACCGGGGCAAGGTAGCTGTCGGAGGGGGCGGCAGCACCGTCTTCTTTGGTGGTGGTATGGCCGTTGTTGGTGACGATGGGTCCGATAAAAAGAACAAAAACTACCACCAATTGGACAAGGTGGTGGTACAAGTGGCCGACACCCGGCATTTGCAATCCACAGCAGAAATCATTGCACGGATGCTGGAACGCAGGCACAACGGCATTGTCGATTTTGAGATCACCATTCCAGAGTTATTGCTCGCACAGCAGCAGCGGACCAAATCTATTTTCAACCTGGTGTTAGGCGCCATTGCAGGCATTTCACTGCTGGTGGGAGGCATTGGTATCATGAACATCATGCTCGCCTCGGTGATGGAGCGGATCAAAGAGATCGGCATTCGTATGGCGATAGGCGCGCGCAAACTGGATATCATCAGTCAGTTCCTTATGGAGGCGGTGCTGATCAGTTTGCTGGGGGGGATCATCGGTATTGTCCTGGGTGTAGTAGCTTCGGAAGCGATCACTTATTTTACAGATATTCTCACCATTGTCTCTGCAGGTTCGGTAATT
>CAJXXO010000272.1 GCA_913062655.1 uncultured Bacteroidota bacterium
CATGGGCCTTACCGTGGTGCCGCTGACCACGGCTGTTATGCAATGTGTGACAGAAAAAGACAGTGGTATTGCCAGTGGTGTGAACAATACGATCTCTCGATTGGCCAATGTGCTGCTTCTCGCTATTCTTGGTGCAGTAGCCTTGCTCCTATTTAAAGAGCTGCTCTTGCAACGCCTCGCTGTGGCTGGCCTATCCCATGATCAACTCGAGTACATGCGTGCACAGGCGGGTGACTTGGCCGCAGCAGGGCCTGCAGATAGCTGGCCAGACAAATGGCAGGAAGTAACCCGCTCTGCTGTTCGCTCAGCATTTATATCCACCTTTGATATTGTCACCCAAGTGGCGGGTATGGTCTGTGTTGGAGGTGGAGTAGTAGCGGCCTTGTTTATAAAGAAAGACCCTAAAATTGCGCGCATGTAGACTCAAGTGGCGAATAATTGATTTCGATCGGCAAAGGCTTTAAACTCCAATGCATTGCCACTGGGGTCTAGAAAAAACATGGTGGACTGTTCGCCTGGTTGGCCGGCAAATCGCGTATAAGGCTCGATCAGGAAGGTAATCCCTGCTGCTGTAAGCTTTGCCGACAAGCTTTGCCAATCGGTGGGAGACAGCACCACACCAAAGTGCGGAATAGGTATGGCGTGTCCGTCAACCGCATTATAATCTTTGTGCCCCTCATATTCGGGTTGCAAGTGGGTGACCAACTGGTGGCCATAGCAATTCCAGTCGATCCATTGTTCGCTACTACGGCCTTCCGGGAAACCCAAAACGGTTCCATAAAACGATCGCGCTGCAGACAGATCGTGTACCGGAATAGCCAGATGAAAGGGTGGGATGGCATTCATTTTACAAAGCTAAGCCACCATTAGCGTATTACATACGTATTGACACCAAGTTTACCGATTGAACCTTTTGCCCAAAACTGTATTCTTACACGTATAAACTATTGGCCATGAGATTTTTATTTACCTTCTCCTTTGTATTGATATGGGTGGCTACGTTTGCACAAGCGGTAAACTTTCCTGCTATCATCGGACTCACTTTTGAAAACCATACGCTCACTCCCGCTTCTGTAATACCGGCTAATGGCCAATTGCAGCCTTTATCGCCACAGCCCACCTCAAGTGCGCAATTCATATCCGGTAATAGCACCCTCGATGTAGCCAACCAGGTTTATTATTACGTAGCTGGGCATCCGGCACGATTGTATGGCTTCGATCTCACCTCGGGACAAGTGGTTTATAATTACCTGCTGCCCCGGAATGCTACGATCAATTACCCCTTGTCAGCCATTCAGTTCAATCCTAAAGACAGCTTGATCTACGGTATTCGCCAGCAAACAAATGGGCTATTCCTGGTCTCATTCGATCCACAGAGCGGCCAATCCACCGTATTATCCAATCAGCCTGTAGCCCAAGCCATTCATCATGCCGGTGATGCTACTTTGGATACGGCCACGGGTACCTTCTACCTCCCGTGGGGCAACAAGAATAGTAGATTGGCGGCTATTGACATTCAGACGGGACAGGCCCAAACCATCAGCGTTTCCGACCCGCTGGCTAATGGGCATACCATATCGCGTATGTTGAATGTGCAATTCAACCAAGCAGATAGCCTTATTTATGGTTTGCACTTTAGCCCAGGTACTTTGCGATTTGCCAGCCTGGATCCCACCACAGGACAGGTAACGCTATTATCCAATGGCCCGACATCTGCCGATCATTTCCAGGTTGGAATGTGTACGATAGATGAGCAAAACCAAGTCTACTACTACACACGCAACCCTTTTGGTGCCACCGAATTAATCGCAGTTAACATCGCTACCGCGCAAGTTATCACTGCACCATCCGTTTCACCACTCAATGGCCACTCCTCCTTTGTTAACCCGGAATTTAATAGTCTTGCGCAACCTGCTGCACGATTTGTCACCGATATGGATTGTAATGCCAGTAAGGTGCACTTTGGCAATCAATCTTTGGGGAGCCATTTTGAATGGGATTTTGGGGATGGCAACACCTCCAAAGCTACACACCCCACCCATCGATATGCCCAGCCCGGTGTGTACCAGGTAAGCCTTACCGCACATGCACATCAGCAAACCCACACCATTTCGCAACAAGTAGAAGTGCTGCCCGCGTTGGACATCGAACTTAGTGGTCCCGATCAGTTTGACGTAGGAGAGAGAGTATCTATCCGTGTAGATGCGGGCATGGACAGTTATCAATGGAATACCGGTCATCATTCGTCCGCAATCACCTTGACACACGGAGGAACCTATACTGTAACGGTGACACACGAAGGGTGTACCGCTACCGCTAGCAAACAAGTGGAGAATGTGGTGCCCTTTGACATGGACAAAAGCAGTGTTGTGACCACCTCTTACGAATCCTTTTTCTCTTCATCGCTGGGTTTGACGAACCCTACCGGTAAAACATTATCCTATGAAGTGCATACAAGTGGTGCGGGTCATGGGGTGAATAATACGGTACAGACGCGTAGTCTATCCGCAACGGGAGATGTATCGCTTACCCAAGATCGTACTTCGGTGTATACGTTAACGCTTCCCCCTTTCGGTACTGGATCAGTAGAGGTCAATTGGTTTGCTCCACGAGATGGCATGGGGCAGCTTCAATTTAATATGCAACATCCTTTTGGAGGTGACATGGAATACGTATTGTTTACCGGTATTGCCCGCATAGCGACCAGTGTAGCCGATCCTACAACCCCGAAGACCTTACAATTGTATCCCAATCCTGCGGGTAGTGGACAGCAGGTTGCCTGGTCTGCCCCTGCTCCTGAACCGGGACTCATTTTCGATGCACTAGGAAGAAAAGTGGGTTCGGTAAGTCAAGGTGACCTATTCCTGTCCTTACCGGATAATCCAGGTCTATATATCGTTCGCCTAGCCAATGGCCAACAATACAAATTGACCGTGGTACAATAAGAATGATCAGCAATCGCTTCAGTGAAAGGGAGCCTTATTGTAGGGGTTCCCTTTCCTATTTTTTGACAGGCCGTAGCCCGGCAGCGGGCGTAGACACCTCTTCCTGAATGGCTTGCCGGATATCCTCGAATGATTCTTCTACCGTCAGATTAAACCGCTCAGTGGGAAAAACAATATAGGTCTGCCCATTGCCCAACGGATAAATGGATAGTACCTGATGAATGTTGATGATTATCGGATCCCCTGTTGTTCTTGTAAGTTGCAATAGCATGTAGTCCCCCTTTTTAGTAACGTGAAAGTTAGGGGGCTACCCGTCTTTTTGCAATGGTTTAACGATTCAATAATGAAGTCTTAATGCATAAAAAAAGGTGTCGATATGGGAACCACCCCGCGACACCTTTAAATAACCAAAAACCAGAGATGCATCAAAAGTAATATCTCCGGCTGGCTGCGTGTTGGTGACTCGGTCAATGGCCGATACAAACCGGATGAAAAAAACCAGTTGGTCGGTCAATGGATCAGTGGCGCAGGGGCAAGTCTATATAAAAGGTAGTGCCTTCCCCTTCTGTCGAAGTAAAGCTAATGGTACCTCCTAGCATTTGCACAAATTCATGTACCAGTATCAAACCAATACCGGTGCCTTTTTCCTGATGGGTGCCGGCTTGGGATATGGTTTGCTCGGTAAACAAGCTCTCATGCATGCTCTCCGGGATTCCGGTACCCGTGTCGCTGACTTCAATGCGGTAGCCGGATTTCCTATGTAGCCCTTTGCAAGCTACTCGTCCCCCTTCTTCTGTATACTTCAAGGCATTGTTTACCAGGTTGCGGATCACGAGCTGAATCATTTCCCTATCAGTATGCAGCAAGGCTGGTTCGATGTCGGTTTGCAACTGCACGTTTTTAACCGTGGCCGCAGTTCGTAAGGGCTGAAGTACTGCTTCTGCCAGGGGCACTATGGACTCCTCCCTGAAATTGGGCTCGAAGCCTTCAAGCTGCGACTTGGACCACTGTAGAAGGTTTACCAGCATGATGTCTGTCTGCTTGGCCGTCTTCATGAGTTTCCCCGTCATAATATGTT
>CAJXXO010000273.1 GCA_913062655.1 uncultured Bacteroidota bacterium
TAAAGTCTTTGGCCTGAAGGTGAATGAGGTCGGCAATGTGCGCAATAACTTCCAACTCAGCGCGCGATAATTTGCCATCCGCATAGCCAATGCCGATCAGAAAATACATCAACTGCATTTTAGCCGGGTAGTCCAGATGAAAGTCGACCTGCAGTGAAAGCGCTTCAATAGGAATTTGCTGGCGGGCAAAGCCATCAAAAATATGCCTGCGTTGGTGCAAATATGCGCGACCAAAGTGATCGGATATATACTGGTGCGCATAGCGAATGGTACGGTATCCAATGCTACCTTCTGCTTTCATAACCGCCATGGCCAGCATCATAAAGGTCATGCCCAAGTCAGCCGGCTTAGGCGGACGAGGGTCTTCTTCATAGTGGGTATCCAGCAAGCAACCAATGGCAAATCCAGCCAGAACACCCGGCCAATGCAGGAATAGGAAGCCAAACCCCGCCAATAAAAACTTATGCAGGCCCCAGGGGTAAAACTGGATAATCAGGCGATCGGTCTTTTTGATCACCCAGGCTGTTTTGGAGGTAGACCTGGTCAAGGTTGGGGAATTTCAATCATTTTCTCACCGGCCTTCACAGCCATAGACAAGGTGTTTTCTGGCGGAGGAATGGGGCAGGAATAGGAATAGTTGTATACGCAGTAGGGGTTATAAGCGAGATTAAAATCGATTTCCATGGTATCGCTATCTGGTATGGGCACATCCAGATAACGGCCTCCGCCATAGGTGGATTGTCCGGTGGTGGCATCGCGGAATGGAATGAACAGGGACTCCTCCAGGCGACCCTCTTCTACCAGGTCCAGATTTTGATAAATGTGGAGGGTGTCCTGGCGCCCGCTGAGGGTTATAAAAGCGCTTCCAAACAGCACATATTGATTCTCGTGGTCGCCTGTTGTAGGCATCACAAAAGGGGTGGCATCCCTAACGCGTTTCCAGGGCACACGGAGCCGGTAGGTGGAATCAATCGGGAAATAGGACAGCCCCGAAAATCCGGCTATAACCTCCATACTTGGTAGCGGAGAGGCACCGGGTTCGCGGAACAAACTATCTGTTTTCTGCCGGTGGGCTTGTATGGTTTCTTCGTAGGTGGCGGTTTTGGCCGTCTCATCAGATGAGGGCTCGCAAGCCAGAAGAGCAAGGGAAATAAGAATAATCCAATAGCGCATACTGTAAATCTAATGCGATTACGGCAACAATACACCTACCGACAACCCTAGTGAACCGGCAATGGGAAAGTCCAGATCAAACAGGTAATAGCCGTAATTGTAATTGTCGCGATCTGAACTGAAGCCGTAGCCCAAACCCACAAACCCATCAATGACCAATACATCATGAATGACCCATTGCTGCCCCAGTATCAGTTGCACGACAAATCCCCCATCGGTTTGGTTGACATCTTCCAACACAACGTTGTTTTCATCTATCTCTACCAACTGTGGTTCAGTGTTGCGGTACATGGCACCGGTAGCTTCCAGTTTGAAGTAGGTGCCTCGAAGCAAATACTGCTGTACATCCACAGATAAGTCACTCGTGCGTTGAAGGTTGAATTTAACCCCTGCTTTCAGGAAGGCACCTAGCTGGTTCTCAATGTTGGTGCCCAGGCCAATAATCCCCAGCTTGGGCTCAAGGGCAATGCCCTGCCCCAGGTAGTGTTCATAGCCGATGGTAGTATTGCCAAATACCGGAGAGAAGAAATCGAATTCAAGGGCTCGTTTTTTCTGCTCCGGCCGGTCGGAGGGTACATCAGTCTGTGCCCAACAGATTGTGCTTATGAAAAGGATCGCAAAGAAGGAAACAGCGTGTCTCATACTGGTTAAAAATAAGACACGCGTTTCATTATCGGCTGAGAAACATCGACTTCGTCTTGTACATCTGCCGGAAAAATGGATCATGTAGGTCGGTGATAAACCGTATGGCCTCGCCAGTAGACTTCATCTCAGGGCCCAGTTCCTTGTTGACATTGGGAAACTTCTCAAAAGAGAAGACCGGTTCCTTTATGGCAAAGCCGGTCATTTTTTTCTCAAAAGTGAAATCCTTCAGCTTATGCGTACCCATCATCACTTTAGTGGCCACATTCAGATAGGGAATGCCATACGCTTTGCTGATGAAGGGGGTGGTACGGGAAGCCCTGGGGTTGGCTTCAATCACGTACACATTACCATTCTTTATGGCGAACTGAATATTGATCAGCCCACGAATATTTAGCGCCAATGCCAACCTGCGGGCATACTCTTCCATAATATCTACCACTCGTGGCGATAGATCGTAGGGGGGCAATACCGCGCTGGAATCTCCGGAATGGATACCGGCCGGCTCAATGTGTTCCATCACACCCATGATGTGGACATCCTTGCCATCACATATGGCGTCAATCTCAGCCTCCTCGGCCCGATCCAGAAAATGGTCGATGAGGATAGTGTTGTCGGGAAAATGTTTCAAAATGCCGAGTACCGAACGCTCCAGCTCCTCGTCATTAATCACGATCCGCATGCGCTGGCCACCCAATACGTAGGAGGGGCGCACCAATACCGGGTATCCGACCTCATTGGCGATCTTCAAGGCCTCTTCAACCGTATGGGCTGCTCCGTAGTCGGGATATGGAATCTTCAGTTCTTTCAGCAGATCAGAGAAGGCGCCTCGATCTTCGGCCAGGTCCATGTTCTGGAAGTCAGTGCCAATGATCTTTACCCCGTACGCATGCAGTCGCTCTGCCAGTTTTAGGGCCGTCTGCCCGCCTAGCTGAACAATTACCCCTTCTGGCTGCTCATGGTCGATGATTTCACGCAAGTGCTCCCAAAAGACCGGCTCAAAGTAGAGCTTGTCTGCAATATCGAAATCCGTAGAAACAGTTTCGGGGTTACAGTTGACCATAATGGCCTCATACCCCATTTCACGAATGGCCATGATGCCATGCACGCAACAATAGTCAAATTCGATGCCCTGCCCGATACGGTTGGGGCCCGACCCCAGTACGATAACCTTCTTTTTATCCGTTAGCTGACTCTCGTTTTCCGTATCGTAAGCCGAATAGAAGTAAGGGGTCTCCGAGTGAAACTCTGCTGCACAGGTATCCACCATTTTGTATACCCGCTTCAAGTCACGATTATGGCGGTGATCATATACTTCATCTTCACTGTCGAGGCGCATGAGGTAGGCCAACTGTGCATCGGAGTAGCCCATCTTCTTGGCCTCCATCAACAGGTCATCGGGCAGGGACTCCAACGTGTGCTTACGGATCTTTTTATCCATGAGTACCAGCCGGTTGATCTCTTCAATGAACCAGGGGTCGATCTTGGTCATATCCACAATCGTCTTTACCGGCACACCCAGGTCAAGGGCGTCTTTGATGCGGAACAGACGATCCCAGGAAGGCGTTTTCATGCCCTCCAGAATTTCCTCTGTTTTATGCCAGTGCTTGCCATCTGCGCCTAAGCCGATCTTATTGTTTTCCAGCGATTGGCAGCCCTTTTGTAAAGCCTCCAGGAAGCTGCGGCCAATGCCCATCACTTCCCCAACCGACTTCATCTGCAAGCCCAACGTGTCGTCACAGCCATGGAATTTGTCGAAGTTCCAGCGGGGTATCTTTACAATCACGTAGTCCAGGGCTGGCTCGAAAAAGGCAGAGGTAGTCTTGGTCACCTGGTTTTTCAATTCATCCAGGGAGTAACCTATGGCCAGCTTGGCGGCAATTTTGGCGATCGGGTAGCCGGTGGCTTTAGAGGCCAACGCTGAGGAGCGAGAAACCCGCGGGTTGATCTCAATGGCAATGATCTTTTCTGTATCGGGGTCGATGGAAAACTGCACATTGCAGCCTCCGGAGAAGTTGCCAAGCGAGCGCATCATCTTAAAAGCCATATTCCGCATTTCCTGAAACGATTTGTCAGAAAGCGTCATGGCAGGGGCTACCGTGATGGAGTCCCCGGTATGGATACCCATGGGGTCCATGTTTTCCACCGTACAGATGATGACAATATTGTCCAATCGATCACGGAGCAATTCCAACTCAAATTCTT
>CAJXXO010000274.1 GCA_913062655.1 uncultured Bacteroidota bacterium
TGCAACCAATAGTCACCGCCATTAAATCCCGTTATGAAATAGCGCCCCTCCGCACGCAACTGCCAAGGTTGATCCACTTCAGGATGATCGGCCAGGCGCGCATACAAGCTCAAGTTTTGATCGTATTGCTGCCGCCCCTGCTGATGCCACACATAGCGGTCATATTCTACGTAAGCCGCGCCCACAAATGGAAGATACAAAGCCGTATCTCCCCGATAGCCCCGAAGTCCACTCAGCCGCAGCCCCACTCTATTCTGTACTCCCTGCAAGACACTTCTGTCGGTAGTGCTGTCAGTTCGCAGCAGTAACTCCCCGTAATATCCGGTATCGGGTAAGGGGTCCACATACCGGAACAACTCTCGCACGTACCGGGCTTCGTGCTCGAGGGCCAGCAAGGGGAAGGTCTTGGTGTACACAGAGTCGTCCTTTTCATACTCTGTTTTGCCCAGCCATTGGTAGCCATGTCGCATCCAGCCCACTTTCTGATTCCATCGAGCAATGGCATCGTCCAGTTGCACAGGTACGAATTCTTTTCGGCTTTGTAAAAACCCCTCTTCCCTTCCAATAGCCGTTGTGTCCACCCCACCATTCATCTGATGGCTTACATCATTCGACAAATAGCCGCCACGCCAATAATAATGCTTGTTTTTGCTATCATAGGAGAGGTTGACATTGAAGTTGTCAATATTCGCTCGCTGGTTGGCGTAAAAACCATTGGCATTGTAGATGGAATAATCGGCAGCCAGGCGAAGTTGTGTACCTAGTCTGCGACTATGGATGGCGCGCAACCACTGCTCAGCCTGTACGCCCTGCACGTAAAAGAGATCGGTAAAGGGACGTGGCTGCTTGTAGAGGCGTATGTCTTCCCTATCTCGTACGAAAGGTTCGTATTGCGACCACCCTGTCCGATAGCCCCGGTGTGTAACCGTTTCCTGCACCAGTGGATGCGCCAAGCCAACCGGTGTACCCATATCCAGCCAAGGTATCTCCAGGTCCAGTGGGTTGTAGCGCTGAAATCCGGATAAGCTGGTGTCGGGCCGATACTGTGACCACGGCTGACCCAAGGTGTGCCAATAAGCTGCCTTGGGTTCTTCTTGTGCGGTAGCGGCCTGTGCAAGCAGCAATCCAGCTAGCAATACTCCTATGGGCCGCAACCAATGCATAGGGCAAGTTACAGATTCGCGATCAGCTCGCTGATAACGGTAGTCACTTTAGGCTCTGCCTCAGTAGCTACCTGAATTACATCCTCCAGTGAGGTTTCCTGTATTACCTCTGGCGGGTACCCCATATCAGTGGCCACACTGATGGCAAACACTTTAAGGTCCATATGCTTGGCGACAATAATCTCCGGCACCGTACTCATGCCTACCGCATCACCACCGATGATGTGCATGTATTTGTATTCGGCCGGGGTCTCTAAGGTAGGCCCAGGCACCGCCACATACACGCCCGTGTGGCATTCGATACCATGCTTGGCCGCTATGTCGAGTCCCATCTGATTGAGCTTGGGGTCGTATGTTTTGAGCATATCCGGGAATCTTGGGCCCAGTTCTTCATAATTTTTACCTCGCAGCGGGTGATCGGGCATCAGGTTTATGTGATCGTTTATGATCATCAGGTGGCCTGTTTTAATGTCAGGATTCAGACTTCCGGCTGCATTAGAAATAAAGAGGGTTTCAATGCCCAACAGACGCATCACCCTTACCGGAAAAGTGACCTCCTGCATGGAATACCCTTCGTAATAGTGAAACCGGCCGGCCAGTGCCACAATGGGCTTGCCCCCCAGGTGGCCAAAGATGAGTTTGCCCTTGTGACTTTTTACCGTACTCACCGGGAAGTGAGGAATGTCTGCATAATCGATCTCGTGTTCAATATCGATGGTATCAGTTAGGTTTCCCAGTCCAGTTCCCAGGATTACCCCATACCTTGGCTTAAAGGGAGCAATGATATCTTCTAAATGACTTACCGTCTCTTTCAGTCGAACTAACAGGTTTTCCATAAGGATAATTAGGCTTCAAAATGCTTTATAAATTGCTTCACATGTTCATCAAAAGAAGTGGCTTCACTGAGCCACCGCACCTCTACCGGCAGCACCCAAACGGGCACTTGCGCGGCCTGTAGTTGGTCCTTAAACGGTAGCAACCGGGTGGCATCTTTTTCCGTGGTCAAACACACTTTTTTGTGGCCGGCTAAATTACCGAATACACGGCAGATACGTTCCACATCCTTGCGGGTAAACCGATGATGGTCCCGAAAAGACAAGGTGTCGAGGTTGGCCGTGATTTGCTGCCGGACAGCCCTAAAAAAGGAATCCGGATCTGCTATGCCGGCTACCGCCACTGCCGCTTCCGGTGAATGGCCTCCACTATTCCACAAGGGGTAGGGTTGGCCGTAGGCATATGTAGAAAAATAGACCGATTGGTGAGCAGCCGGTTGAATCGCCTGGCGATAAGCTTTTTGTGCATCAGCCGTGAGGTCAGCCGGGCACTTGGTCACCACTATAATATCCGCCCGACTGGCAGCCGCACGAGGTTCCCGCAGCCAGCCTGCTGGCAATAGGTGATCCTTCCAATAGGGCTGATCATAAGTGGTGAGCAAGATATTCAAACCAGGCGCTACAGCCAGATGTTGATAAGCATCATCAAGCACAATAACCTCCGTATTCGGATTATCCCACAACATTTCGGGAATCGCCAGGGCCCGCTGCTCACCCACCGCTATCGGGATGTGCGGCATTTTCTGGTGAATTTGCCAGGGTTCGTCACCAACCGTTTCGGCCGACTCATGCCGGTTGACCCAGCGAAAGCCTGCCGTTTTTCTACCATAACCACGGCTTAGCAAGCTGACCTTATAGTCAGGCGATAGCAATTGTAGCAGGTACTCCACGTGAGGGGTCTTGCCCGTACCGCCCACTGAAAGATTGCCCACGCTTATAACCGGCAATGTGAATGATGTACGATGAAAGATGCCCCGGTGGTACAATTGATTGCGCAGTCCGATGCCAAGTCGGTACAACCCCGCGATCGGGGCCAGGGCTATAGAACGAAAAGTAGGCACAACGACAAAAGTACAAGGTAAAGCCAAGATCAACATGTTGTGAAAAGGTGTTAAACCATTTCTAATCCCTTACGGATAGCTGTATTTTACACTTACCATGAAAACGCTATACCATGTCAAAAGCTACCGGTCTCTGCCGCAGACTAGGGGTACGCCCGGAGTATCTCATCCGGATCATTCGTCCCCCGTCCTATTATTTCACCCAACTGTTACAGGCGCCATTCCCCATTCACCGCATCGATGACGCCACTACGCTCGTTGACTTTCAACATGTGTTTGAAAGTGACCAGGAGGATTTGGCTCGCGCCTTTACAGCCTATTGTGGGCAAATAAAGCACAACGGTATGCTGTGGATTTCCTGGCCCAAGAGAAGCAGCGGCAGGGTTACCTCCATTGACCGATCAGTCATCCGTGCCCAAGCCGCCATACATGGGATGCAGGATGTAAAGGTTTGTTCCCTCGATCCTACATGGTCGGCCATAAAGTTGGTCCATCGCTCCTAGGCCAATCTGTTTTTGTACCTTATACAGATGGACAACCCTAATTTGTATTGGGCCATTGGCTCTGGCGTTGTAGTACTCATCGGTTTGATCTGGTTGGCGGTAGTTATTTACAGAAAAGTAAAGCATCGCCTTCATGGCTTTCGTTTCGCACGTGCCATGCGATTGATGGTGGGGCCTTTGCTCGCTCTGGTGGTGAGCATTGCTACGATTATTCTCATCCGGTTTGCTAAAGACGAATGGGAGTGGATAGAAAAGGTAGACTTTATAGGTACCCTGCTCTTTGTTGGGTCGATGGCCTGGCTTTTCATTCAATTGTTGGCCGTTATCAAGCTTACCATTCTCGATCAATACGACTTTGCGCGCAAGGACAACCTGGAAGCCCGGAAAGTCTATACCCAATTTGACATACTGGAGAACATTCTCGTAGGATTGGTGGTGCTCATTGCACTG
>CAJXXO010000275.1 GCA_913062655.1 uncultured Bacteroidota bacterium
TCAGCAGCTAAAATGGCTGCACGTTTCCACCTGACCCTGGTGGAATGGATCACACAATTGATGGAGGTGCATTATGTGAAACAACTCGGTCTGACCGGTGGTGTATTCCAAAATGCCTTTTTGGTGGAACGCCTCCAACAGCGGATCCCTGATGTGTATCTCCACCAACAACTACCGCCCAATGACGAATCACTGGCGATTGGACAGTTGGCCCTGTATCACCATTTGTCGCAGGATAGCACCATTATTGCCCAACCCCAAAAACAACCCATATGTGTTTAGCTATTCCCGGTAAGTTGACGACCATTGTGCCTGATGAAGACCCGGTCTTCCGGACTGGGACAGTCGATTTTGATGGTGTGACCCGCCAGGTCAATCTGGCCATGGTGCCAGAGGCGAAGGAAAACGATTATGTATTGGTACACGTAGGGATAGCGCTGCAAGTAGTAGATGAGGAGGAGGCTCGAATGCTGTTGGATACGATTCGCACCACCGAGGATTGGGCAGAAGAATTGGCGGACCCTGATGAGCTCAACCAACCATCATGAAGTATTTAGACGAGTTCAGAGATCCTGTGCTGGCTAAAAAGCTACTGGATCAGATTCATGCTACTGTAACCCAGCGGTGGATGATCATGGAGGTATGTGGTGGACAAACCCACAGTCTGGTGAAAAATGGCATTCTCGATCTACTTCCCGAGGAGGTGGTCATGGTACATGGTCCCGGCTGCCCGGTGTGTGTAACGCCCATGAATCTCATCGATCAGGCGGTACAATTGAGTTTACGGGAGGGTGTAACGGTGTGCTCGTTTGGCGATATGGTGCGCGTGCCCGGCAAGGAGATGAGTCTGTTGGAGGCCAAAGCACAAGGCGGCAGCCTGAAGATGGTCTATTCGCCATTGGATGCAGTACAATATGCTGCTCAGGATGCTTTTGAAGGGGTGGTATTCTTTGCGGTGGGTTTTGAGACCACCGCACCTGCCAATGCATTGGCAGTACTGCAAGCGGAGAAGCAAGGGCTGACCAATTTTTCCCTGCTGGTGTCCCACGTGTTGGTACCACCGGCTATGCAGGCAATCCTGGATGATCCGTTTAACAATATCAATGCCTTCCTGGCAGCCGGACATGTGTGTACCGTCATGGGTTTTCGGGCGTATTATCCTATTGCGCAGCAGTATGAGACACCCATTGTCGTGACCGGTTTTGAGCCAGTGGATCTGCTGCAGGGTATCGCCCGTGCCGTGACGATGCTGGAGAGCAAGGACTACACCGTGGAGAACCAATATGCACGGGTAGTGCTGGAGGATGGCAATAGGGCCGCGCAGGATACTATTTTTTCTGTGTTTGAAGTGGGTGATCGCGAATGGCGAGGGATCGGTACGATACCAGAGAGCGGCTATGTGTTAAAGGAGACCTACCGCTCATTCGATGCCGTGGAGAAATTTGGCCTGCTAAACCGAGACACGGACACACAAAATGGTTGTATAGCTGGCGCCATTATGAAGGGGCAGCAAAAGCCAAAAGATTGCCCGCACTTCGGCAAAGGCTGTACCCCTGTCAACCCAATGGGCGCCCCAATGGTATCGAGCGAAGGCGCCTGCGCAGCCTACTACAATTATGCACAACCGACTGTGGTATGAGTAGACAGGATACCATAACGCTGGGCCACGGCAGTGGAGGCACACTGACCCACGAGTTACTCGATCGATACATTTTCGGTCCGCTGTCCAATCCTCACCTGGATCGGCAGCACGATGGTGCAGTGCTGGACTTGCGCGGGCCATTGGCCTTTACCACTGACAGTTTTGTGGTGCAGCCCTTATTCTTTCCGGGGGGCGATATCGGTTCACTGGCGGTGCATGGCACGGTCAATGATATCGCCATGTGCGGGGCTTATCCCAAGTATTTGTCGCTGAGCCTGATCCTGGAGGAAGGACTGTTGCTTACCGACTTGGAGCGCATCCTGCAATCGATTCAAAAGGCATGCCTGGAGGCAGGTGTGCAGATCGTAACAGGGGATACTAAAGTAGTGGAGAAGGGGAGTGGCGATGGCATTTTCATCAATACCACAGGGATTGGTACGATGCATCCAAAGGCGCACATTGGCGTGGAGCGAATCAAGGAAGGCGATGCGATCCTGGTGAGTGGTACGTTAGCCAATCATGGTATTACCATCATGTCGCAGCGGGAGGGGCTGTCTTTTGCCAGTCCGATCGAGAGTGATTCCCGGGCGGTGCACGAACCCGTGTTGGCGTTGTTAGATGAATTAGGCGATGCCGTTAAGCTGCTCCGCGACCCGACCCGTGGCGGTGTAGGCACGGTGCTCAATGAGATCGCACAGCAAAGTAAGCTGGGGGTACAGCTCGATGCCGAATCAATCCCGGTAGCGCCTACCGTTAATGGGGCTTGCGAAATGCTGGGTCTCGATCCCTTGCTGGTCGCCAATGAAGGACTGTTTATAGGAGTGATCGACCAATCGGTAAAAGAAAAGGCGATTGACCTACTGAAGCGATTTCCTGCTTCTGCAGCAGTTACATTTATCGGACAGATGGTAGCTTCTCATCCCGGTCAGGTAGTCAGCCACAATGCCATGGGTGGCAAGCGGGTAGTGCCGATGCTGCCTGGCGAGCAACTGCCGAGGATTTGTTAAGTGCATACCCTGTTAAGGTGTTTGTCCGGGACATCAATGTATGGTGTATTCTTTATGTCATAACAAGGCGTGTAGATAATCTGCTGTATCCTTAAGACCTATCTTCCTGTACCGATTAAGAATTTCAAATTCGTCTAGATTAGGATTTGTGCGATTCAGCACCAATGCCAGAAAAGCCTCAATAGCTATATTATTGTTCAGGTCAATGGTGTCGGTTATGAAATCATCAGGAGCCTTTGCAGACAGTCCAAAGCTTGAGAGGTAATCCTTGGGAAAATCTTTCAAGTTATGGGTGACAATAAGATTTGCATTTGTCTTGATAGCTGCGGCCAATACATGTTTATCTTTCTCATCAGGTAAGGTCAATGTGTGTATTAGTGACGCATAGTTTTCTACTAATGCATCCGGGAATGCCCTTTGAGCTGTGTCCGTTCTTTTGCGTATTTCTTCTTCAGGTATCTTCTTTCTACGCATTACTTCTTCCCACTCTTCGAAAATGTGTTTGCTCCATTTTGGTGTAAATAGATCATAATAAGCAAACCAAAAAAGTAAATCTCTGATCTCAAGAGGGTAGATCACATTGGTATCCAACACACAAGTGAACTTTACACTATGTATCATAAAGGCCTGATTCTTCGTCTGCCTTCATCATCTCAATTAGAAGATTGCGCTGTGCTTCCTTTTCTTCTCTTTTGAATTGTAAGACATCACTGTACTTGATTCTTCTATGTTTGCCCACTTTGGTAAAAGGTATCTTTCCTTTCTCAAGCAACTTAATCAGATGAGGGCGTGAACAACCCATTAGCTCTGCAGCCGCCTGTGTGGTGAGCTCTGTAGCTAGTGGTACAACTGATACAGGCCGACCTTTACTGGTTTCTTTCAATATTTTCGCCAATAGTTTGAGTGCCTGTACTGGCACCTTGATACTTTCACCCGTTTCTTCAATCTCAATCTCAGGATACGGTGATTGAATCCGTTCGAGAGAGGATAGTAAAGTGTCATAGGAAGCCAATGCTGTCTTCCGTTCTTCTTTTGAAGGGGTATTCAACTCGTCTGTTTGTTTCATACTGAATCGTTTATCTACGAAAATAAACGAAATAAACGAAAATAAGTTGCGAATAATGCGTTTAGGTTGAACTATATCTCTACGGAGATCCTCGGCTTCATCCAGTCCTGTCCTGCGGAATCCAGTACTATGGAGGCGGCTACATCCAATACAAATGTTAGGTGAATTTCTTGCTGCGGAGCAGGTGGAATGTATTTGGGGGCAAAGTTGCTGAAGTTGTATTGAGGGGCAAGCGCGTAGTCCCGATGCTGCCGGGCGAGCAACTGTCGAGGATTTGTTGACCTT
>CAJXXO010000276.1 GCA_913062655.1 uncultured Bacteroidota bacterium
AATAAACAAAAAAAGATGTTCTGAGAGGGTTCCTTAAAGCTGACACGAGTGTGGACGCTGCACGGCCAGTTGCCCCGCCAATATAACGGGTAAAAAACTTTCGCCCCGCAAAATTATGATGGATACCCGCGATCGTCTTGAGGAGGTTGGTCGCAATATCGATCAACATGGAAAAGACCATGATGATGGGAAGTCATTACTCCACGACTACATATCCATGGAAGAATTGAACGCCTGCACCACTTGCCAGGCGTGTGTGGAGGAATGCCCCATTAACATCAATCCACTCGATATCATTGTGCAGTTGAGGCGATATGCGGTAATGGAAGAATCGAAAGCCCCCAACGAGTGGAACCTGATGTTCAACAATATTGAAAACAACGCAGCTCCCTGGCAATTTTCGCCAGCAGACCGGTTGAAGTGGGCCGAGGAGATGCAAAACGATAACCAAGCATGAGTGAATTGACCAATGTGCCGACCATGGCTGATATGATGGCCAAAGGTGAGGAGCCGGAAGTGTTGTTTTGGGTGGGTTGTGCCGGAAGTTTTGACCAGCGGGCACAGCAAATTACAAAAGCCTTTGTGAAGATATTGAACCATGTAGGGGTGAAATTTGCGGTGCTTGGTACAGAGGAGAGCTGTACTGGAGATCCTGCCAGGCGATCAGGAAATGAGTTTCTCTTTCAGATGATGGCCGCTCAAAATGTGCAGGTATTGAATGGATATGGTGTAAAGCGCATTGTAGCCACCTGCCCGCACTGCTTCAATACCTTAAAAAACGAGTACCCTGAGTTGGGCGGGCACTATGAAGTGATGCACCATAGCCAGTTTTTGCAGCAATTGATTAATGAAGGACGCATTCAAATGAAAGAAGGCGGAACCTTTAAGGGCAAGCGCATTACCTATCATGATAGCTGCTACCTGGGCCGCGCCAACCGTGTGTATGAAGCCCCCAGAAAAGTGCTGGAGAAGCTCGATGCCGAATTGGTAGAGATGAAAAGGTGCAAAACCAAGGGGCTCTGCTGTGGTGCGGGTGGTGCTCAGATGTGGAAGGAGGACGAACCGGGCGAGAAGCGAATTAACATGGAGCGGATTGAAGAAGCCCTTGATGTAAAGCCCGATGTTGTGGCAGCGGCTTGTCCCTTCTGCATGACCATGATGAGTGATGGGGTAAAAACCAAAGAGCAAGAAGAAAAGGTGAAAGTGCTCGATCTGGCGGAACTCATCGCGGAGGCCAACGATTTACTCTAATCAAAGCACAGTAATGCATAACTACGAGAGTTTAGCCCCGCAAAGCCGCGCCTGGGTATACCAGGCCAATCGTCCACTAACCGATGCAGAGTGTATCGCAGTGGAGGAAGCATTGTCACAATTTACCCAAGAGTGGGTGGCTCATAATGTTGCGCTGAAGGCCTTTGGTAAGGTATATCATAACCGTTTCATTGTGTTGCTTGTCGATGAAACCCAGCAACACGCCACCGGGTGCTCCATTGATAAGTCGGTCAAGTTTCTCCAAAAGCTGGAAGATCAGCTTGGTGTGCAATTTTTCGATCGGTTGCTGCTGGCGTATGAGAAGGATGGGCAGGTCAAGACGGTACACCGCAACGATCTGGAGGCGGCACTACAGAAAGGAGAGTTGCAGGCTGATACCATTGTATTCAATAATTTAATTCAAACGAAACAAGAGTTTGAAAATCAGTGGCGGATTCCCTTTAAGGATAGCTGGGCCGGACAACTCGTTGCCGTTTAACCTTTTCTTTTGAAGACGCTACTGGGCTATTTCAAGCGTTGGTTCAATCAAGATTTTCAGTGGGGGCCGCACGTGGCTACGCTGCTCTTGCTTATACCCCTTATTACCCTCAACTACAGTATCGATCTGGAGCGAAGCTACTTGAATACCCATGTAGGCGAATGGCAAGGGTGGTTGTACTTTTTCAGCTTTTATGGGGGCATTTACTATGCGGTTACCCTCTTACAGTCGCTCTGGTCGCCCGGCAAAGTGTGGCGACAGCCAATGTTCTGGGTCAAGAGCGCTGCATTTCTCGCCATTTTGGCCCTGAATGCGGCTGCCGACTTTCACTATAGCTGGTTGTACGGGTTGGAGGCCATAAGCCCTCAGGTACGAACCTGGCTATTTTACGTTGTTGTGAATGCCGGTAGTTTTTTCAATTTTGCCCTACCCCTATACCTGACCTGGTGGTTGTGGGATCGGAACAGACAAGAGGGCTGGTATGGGCTACAACGAAAAAAGTTCTTGGTGGGACCCTACCTGTTGTTATTGGCGGCTATGTTGCCATTCATTATCTGGGCCTCATTTCAGCCGGACTTTCAGGCGACCTATCCCATCTATGTCAGTAATGCTGCTACAGGCGAGGCAACCGGTCTGGGACAATGGGGCAACACCCTTTTATTTCAGTTGGCGTATGGCCTTGACTTTCTTACCGTGGAATTGTTGTTTCGAGGCGCCCTAATCATTGGCATGACCCGCCTCATGGGTAAGGAAGCGCTATTGCCAATGGTGGCAGTGTATTGCGCTCTCCATTTCGGTAAACCCGTGGGAGAGGCGATCAGCTCCATATTCGGTGGCTATATCCTGGGCGTCATCGCCTTGTACGGACGCCACATCTGGGGCGGTGTTATCATTCATGTTGGCATAGCCCTAAGCATGGAGTGGGCCGCTATTTGGCAAGCGTTGCGTTAGTGGATGATCAATTTTTGGTTTAGTGATTTATTTCCATCAAAGCTTAATATGAGCACGTATATGCCTTCAGGTAACGAACTAGCTAATTCAATCTGATTTAAGACCACTTGTCCAGTCATTATATTTCTACCTTGTATATCCACTAAGCGAAAATCCAAAGTTTCACTGGCATATTGTTCGGGAATATCAATATGCAGAATGTTACCGCTTGAAACAGGGTTTGGATATAGTGAAAGGCCCTCTGAATGGCGCCTAGACCCAAAACCCGAAGGTGTAGTGTTGTAGAGGTCTTGAATTTCTTGATCCGTCAAGGCACATTTATAAATTAGGAGATCATCAATGCTACCATTGAAGAAACGACTGTCTGCAGAACGCCATGTGCCTAATAATAAATTTGGATTGGGAGCACTATTACTGCCATTTCCAGTTGTACTGACTTGTGCTGCCAGTTGGCCATTAAAGTAAAATTTACCAACACCATCATCCCGCACTAATGCATAGTGATTCCATTGTCCTGGTTGCACTGAGATGTTAGCAATGGTAATGGCGGATCCACCGGGATTAGCAATAATAGCACCATTATCATCTATTGTAATTCCCACGGCCCCGAATTTCAATGCGGCAGCATCCATTTCTAAGATTCGCATGGGTTTTCCAATGCTATCCGCTTTGGCCCATACACTGAATGTGCGATAATTAAAATCGAAAGATTCTTCTGTGTCCATGTAATCATTTTCCCCATCAAAATGAAAGGCACCATTCAAAACACCAAGTCGGCTTGTGTCGCTGCTTGCCCCGTAGATAGTGGCAGTTAGTCCTTGAATGGTATCATTACCATTTCCATCCAATGGAAAGGAAGCATATTCGCAGGATATAGTATCGTTAAATAGCTCTTGTATTTCCTGCGGTGAAAGGACGCAGTCAAAGATCTTTATGTCATCAATCTTTCCGTTAAAAAATCGGTCATCTTCAGTTCTCCAAGTACCAATTAATAAATCTGGGTTTGGATTTGTACTACTACCATTTCCTGAAGTGTTCAAATTGGCAACTAACTGTCCATTTAAATAGAATGACCCTTGATTTCCATTTCTTACTAATACATAATGATTCCATTCTCCCGTATTTACTGTATTTGAAAGTACCTGTGCACTGCCTCCTGCATTAACTGTTAGTGAACCATTAGCGTTAACTGTTATGCCTACCGCTCCATAAGTCAAAGATTGTGCATCCATCTCAACTATACGCATGGGTTGACCTAGCTGATTTACCTGTGCCCAAATGCTTATGGTTCGAAAA
>CAJXXO010000277.1 GCA_913062655.1 uncultured Bacteroidota bacterium
CACCGTGCCGTAAGCCAACTTTCGAAGGATGATACAGCAGCTCTCGCCCCTCCTGCGCCCCGACCATATACTGATCCACTGTACCAAGGGACTGGATTTCAAATTGGATAGGAAGGCCCTGAAACAGGCAGAGTATAGCTTTTCCCGCTCAGACATTGCCACCATGAGTGAGGTGATACAGGAGGAGAGCGTGGTGTTGCGCATTGGAGCCATGGCTGGCCCTAATCTGGCCGGGGAGTTGGCATCCGGCAAACCCGCAGCTACCGTAATTGCCAGCCACTTTGATGAAGTAATACGAAGCGGTCGCAATGCGCTGCGCAGCAGACGTTTTCAGGTATATGGCAACCATGACATCATTGGAGTGGAGCTCAGCGGTGTATTGAAAAATGCCATTGCCATCGGTGCAGGTATAGCCACCGGCCTCGAAATGGGAGAGAATGCCCGCGCCCTGCTCATTACCAAAGGATGGGGCGAAATGATCAGGCTGGGACAGGCACTGGGTAGTGATACGAGTGCTTTCATGGGATTGGCCGGTATCGGGGATTTAATCGCTACCTGCAATAGTCGCCTGAGCCGCAATCATACGGTGGGCTACCGGTTGGCCCAAGGCGAAACGCTGGACTATATCCTGGAAACATCATCAGAAGTGGCAGAGGGCGTGAATACCATTCGCCTGGCGAAGCACCTGGGCAAGTATTATGATGTGAAATTACCTATCATCAACACCCTTTATGCGGTGCTATTTGATAACCTGCCACCCAACGAAGCGCTCTCCAGACTAATGATGTTCTCGTATGCGAAGGATGTGGATTTTTTGTAAGGCTTACCAGTAGTATCGAAATCCTGCCGATAACGCCCAAATCAAATAAGGTGCAGGGATAAAGCCCCATTTCTCGAGACCAACTTCACTACTCATAAATAGCCCAACAGACGCTGCCTGTTCCTCATTTTGCCAAACGGTCGCATCTACCTGCAGCGGTACAGTAGCTCGGAAAAAATAGGGGGATATACCCTTTCCACTAAGTCGATGCGAGGGGAATGTGTAATGGATCGGTGATGTGTTTCTTGGAGAATAGGGCTCGCCATCAATATAGTATTGGGTAAAGGTGCTTTGATTTTCATCTTCCATTATGATTCCATCCTGGGCGGAAGCAAAAGCAATTTTTGCACCTAATGTGGCATGCCATATTTTATTAATGTTAAAGCGCCAGCGTATAGTAGCATCCAAACCGAGAAGGTTGGCGATATGAGGTTTGAGATATTGGGAGCTTATCCTGATGCTATCTTTTCTCAGGCTGCCGATAGGCGTTTCCTCTGTCGTTGAGCTGATGACGCTGCGGCCTTCCCTTCCATAGGTGGGCCCTCTCCATGTATGTGCAGATATCCCCAACTCAACAGAAAGCTTGCTTTCACCGGGTGTACCCCAACCAAAGGCAAATCCCATTCTAGGCCCTTGATATCGAATAGGAACGTCATTGGTACTGATTTGTACATTTTCGATGGGCCAGTTGAAAGGATTGCGGTACAAAGTCGCCTTCCGAACTGAAGTTTGAGCCTGTTGAGGTAAGAAAATTGTCTGATGCTGGAAAGACAGCCCTTGAAATTGAAATTTGGTCTGCGCCAACGAAGGGAGTGAAATCAGACACAGGCATAGAATAAGTAAGTGCTTCAAATGGTGTGGTACGTGTATTGGCAATTGCATCTGTTCAATGATTAACAGCGTTAATGTAAAAACTTAAACCCAAATGACCAACCATATGTAAATCGGTTGGTAGTCAATAAAGCGGAAGCGAGTTCAACGCCCACTTCACCTTCCAGAAATACATCTACATGTCTGTTGGTATTAGCTGCCTGCCATGCATTGTACGTTATACCCAGCGGCACAGCCAACCGCGCCAACCAATAGTCGGAATCACGCAGGTGATTGACGGTATAGGAGGAAGACCTAAATCCGCTTGGCGTTTGGCGTGCTACTAAAATGTATATCGGAAACCAACACTTAAGCCATGAAAAGGACGTAGCCCACCGTATGTCCCGGTCATATATTCTCCACCAAACGCAGCTTCAACGAAAAATGAGAGGGCCAACTTTTTACTTGGTGATTGCCAAAGTCTTGCCTCCAGCCCCAGGGGTAGGGATAGGCGGGTTAAAAAATAGATGGGGTCACTGAGGGTTCTTCCGGAGTAGCCGTCAAATGCAAATACTTGTCTTTGATTTAATTGTTCATTATCGAGGTAGTATTTATCGATCAGACCGTTCGCATGTATCACTTGAGTGCTGGGATAATAGGCGATACCCGCATATAAATGAATGCCTGCATAGCCTTTTAGCCAACTTTCATTCTTCGTGTAATACCTAAGCTGCCCATGGAGGCCAATCAGTTGCGCTTCATGTTGGATCTGCTGTTGGCGGATACGGACTGAATCGTAGCGGAAAGTGCCTGTAGATGTATTGTCCTCTACACTATTGAGCACTTCATGGTACTCTCGCTGATTGGTAAAGCCTCGAAGCGTAGAGTGGCTGATGCCGATGTCCAGCATGCGGGTGAAATTGCTCTCTTCTGCGGTAAGCCAGTCAAAACCGAGGGATAGCCGTACGGTAGTGAAGGAGGGTGGTGAGTAGAGCGTGTAATCATTCTCTATGTCCTCGGCCCAGTCAACTACAAACCTTTGAAATTGCTGATTACGTATGGTAAGCTCTTCTTGGGAAGACGTGTACATGCGTCCACCTGATAATTGCAGGGTACCCTGGCGTAAGGTGAGTGAATTTTGCGCCATTAGTAGCGTAGGCGCCATCAGAAGGAGGAACAGCAGGCGTGTCTTCATTTTTTCTTTGCAAAACGCAGTAGGTGTGAAAATAGTATAGAGAATACTTATATGGATAATCCGTAGATCACCTGATCCTTGTACGTATCTCCGAACCTGGCCACCATAGGGAGGTGCCCCCATTTTTCGAAACCAAAGGTGCGAAGCAATCGAATGCTCGGCTCGTTGTCAGCCAGTAATATCGCCAGAAAGTGCTGCAGACCAAGCTGAGGCGCTTGCACCAGGGCGTGTTGCATGAGCGTCCTCCCCACGCCTTGCCGGTGATGCGTCTGTTGTACGTAATAACTCACCTCGGCTACACCGAATAGCGCTTGCCGGCCGGGCCGCCAGGCACTGAGTGACAGCCAGCCAATTACGGCATCATGCCGGACAAAGACATAAACAGGATAGTGGTCTTCCGGATGCTGCGCTAACCAATCTTTACGCTGGTCTATCGTGATCGGTATTGTATCTGCTGTTTGCTGGTTGACCACCGCTTCATTGTATATCGCAACAATGGCAGGTAGATCGGTAGGTTGAGCCAGTCGTACCATAGCTTAAATGATTCCCATGCCCAATAAAATAGCCAATACCAGCAGCAAGACGCCTACAATGTACTGCACGGTGATGATTGTAATCTTCTTCAACAACTGGCGACCGGCATAGGCACCCACAAAGGCAGAGAGCACAGCGGTGAGTAGCAAGGGCCAGTTGGCCTGTAAGGACAGCGTAAGTATACTGGTGGCATACCAAATCAACCGGGTGATGTCGATAAAGGTAGCGATGGTGGTACCGGTAGCAATGAATGCCTCTTTGGTCAACCCAAAGTGGACAAGAAAGGCACTGCGTAGGGCTCCCTGGTGGCCACTCAATCCGCCAAAAAAACCACTCAACAATCCCCCTACACTCAGCATTCTTCTCGGAATTACCCACTCTCGGAGGCGGGGTAGCAGTTCAAAAAAGGCAAACACAATCATCAAAATAGCGATGATGATATTGATGGTCGTCAGCTCATAGGTGTACCCCGCCAATTGATAGCTGGTAAAGGGGGCCATCTCTCCCAATTGGACCAACAACCAACCGCCAACAAAGGCACCGGCTATGGCAGGAATGCCAAAGGTGAGTGTGGCTTTCTTATCAATGTGGC
>CAJXXO010000278.1 GCA_913062655.1 uncultured Bacteroidota bacterium
CGCCACCAGTCGCTGACACAGGGTGGATAGCACCTTGTCTTCATCGTAGGTCCACCGCTTGATGGCCGCAAACACATCGTAGTCGTCCAGCCGCATAAACTGCTCCAATATCTCCTCCCGGTTGGCAAAATCGGTGTCGGTCATCCGCTGGTGAAGGAAAAAATCGAGGGCCGGGGTGGCTTCCAGCTTGCGCCCTTGTGCGGAGAGGTCGATGGCCCGCTCCAGTATCTTGAGCAGCATCTGCTCTGCGCTGAGCACCGTTTTGTGTAAATACACCTGCCAGTACATCAGCCTGCGCGCAATCAGAAACTTCTCAATCGAATAGATGCCTTTAGCCTCTACCACGAGTTCGCCCTCCTGCACATTCAGCATTTTAATGATGCGGTCGTAGCCGATCACCCCTTCGTGTACTCCGGTAAAAAAGCTGTCGCGATTAAGGTAGTCCATCCGGTCCATATCCAACTGTGAAGAGACCAGTTGATGGAGGAACGGTTTCGGGTATTTATCGGTGAAGATTTCCATCGCCAGGTCCAGCTTACCCGGAAAAAGACGGTTGAAGTGGCGCATTACCATCAGCGAAATGGCCTCATGGCTCACCGGTATCAATGTCTTCTCGAGCGTATGCGAAAAGGGACCATGCCCGATATCGTGCAGGAAAATGGCCAGGCTCACCGCTTCGCCTTCCGCCTCGGTGATCTCGTGCCCTTTGGAACGCAATACATCAATGGCCTGCGTCATCAAATGCAGCGCACCCAGCGTGTGATGGAAACGCGTGTGCAGGGCGCCCGGATACACGTAGTTGGTCAGGCCGAGCTGCTGGATTCTTCTTAGGCGTTGAAACCAGGGATGCTCCAGGATATCGTAGATGATCTCATAGGGAATGGTAACGAAACCGTAGACGGGATCGTTAATGATTTTGCGCTTGTTGGTAGTAGCCGGTTGACGCATGGCGCAAAGGTCGGAAAACCCTACTGAATATGGGGGATCAACTATTTTTTATGTGCCCCTTATGCGAAACCGTGGAAGCGGCCGTTATCATCGGTAACAACCTGACCTTTCTTACCTTTGAAAAAAGTACTGTATATGAGTGATATCAAGATTCTGTGGGCGGATGACGAGATCGATTTGCTGAAATCACAGATCCTGTTTCTAACCGATAAAGGCTATGCCGTTACTGAGGTGACCAATGGCACCGATGCGGTAGAAAAAGTGCGGGAAGAGAACTTCGATGTGGTCTTCCTGGACGAAAATATGCCTGGGCTGAGTGGGTTGGAGACCCTCAACCAGATCAAAGCCGAAAAGCCGAGCCTGCCTATTGTGATGATTACCAAGAGCGAAGAGGAAGACATCATGGAGGAGGCGATCGGACGACAGATCACCGACTACCTGATCAAGCCGGTGAAGCCCAACCAGGTGCTGTTGACGCTGAAAAAGATCATCGACAACAAGCGGCTGGTACAGGAGAAGACCACCAGCGACTACCAGCAGGATTTCCAGAAGATTTTCATGGCGTTTCAGCAGGATATGGACGCCAAAGAGTGGAGCGACATCTACAAGAAGATCGTAAACTGGGAGATCAAGCTGGGAGAGTCGCAGAGTGATCAGATGAAGGACGTGTTGGATATGCAAAAGACGGAAGCCAACCGGGAGTTCAGCAAGTTCATCCAAAAGAACTACCTCGACTGGTTGAATGAAACGCAACACGCCCCGGTCATGTCGCACAACCTGATGTCGCGCAAAGTACTGCCGCAGCTACGGGATGATGTACCTACTATTTTCCTGTTGATCGACAATCTGCGCTACGACCAGTGGAAGGTAATCGAGCCGTATCTGAGCCGTTTGTACCGGGTGCAGGAGGAAGACCTCTTTTACTCCATTCTACCTACCAGTACACAGTACAGCCGGAATGCCATCTTTGCCGGCATGATGCCCCTGGAAATACAGAAGAAGTTTCCGAAATACTGGGTCAATGATGAGGATGAAGGCAGCAAGAACAAATTTGAAAAGGAGCTGCTGACCGACCTGATCGTACGCCATAAGCTCGACTACAAATTCGATTATGTCAAGATCGCCAACACACAGGATGGCGACACCTTGCTGGATAATGCCTACAACTACCTGAATAACGACCTGACAGTGATCGTCTACAACTTTGTTGACATGCTGTCGCATGCGCGTACCGACATGGAGGTATTGCGGGAGTTGGCCCGTGACGAAGCCGCCTACCGGTCGATAACGGAGAGCTGGTTTGAGCACAGTCCCCTGTATGGTACGCTGAAGCGGTTAGCAGAGCGGCCCCATCAGCTCATCATCGCCACCGACCACGGTACCATGCGGGTGCGCACTCCTTCCAAGGTGATCGGGGATCGCAATACGACCACCAACCTGCGCTACAAGACGGGTAAAAATCTGAATTACCAGGCCAAGGAGGTGTTTGAGGTAGTGAAGCCCGAAGAAGCTTTTCTGCCCAGGCAGCATGTAAGCTCAAAATATATCTTTGCGCTCGAGGATGAATACTTTGTGTACCCGAACAATTACAACTACTATGTCAACTTCTTCAAGGACACCTTTCAGCATGGCGGGGTGAGCCTGGAAGAGATGATCATACCGTACGTTCGGTTGACCCCACGATAACCTATGCAGTGGACTGTTGATGAAGAAGGACAACTACCGATGGTAGCCAAAGCGCTGCTGGATCACCATGCTGATCAGCGTGTGTTCCTGCTCGATGCCCCGATGGGAGCCGGAAAAACCACCCTTATCAAAATACTCTGCCGCCACCTGGGTGTCACCGACAATATGTCTTCACCCACCTACGCGCTGGTCAATGAGTACCGGGGCCCCGCAGCCGACCCGATCTACCACATGGACCTCTATCGGTTGGAAAAATTCGAAGAAGCGTTGGAAATCGGTATAGAAGAGTATCTTTATAGTGGTCACTATGTATTCATCGAATGGCCGCAACTGATCGAACCGCTATGGCCCGAGGGGGCCGTGCAGGTATCGATTGAAGTGACCGGGCCAACATCGAGACTAATAACGACCCAACACAATGGCTAGCGAACAACGTCCTATTGTGACGAGCATGTCACAGTTCTCGTTTTCACCGGCAGAAGCTCCGGCCAAGATCGGCCACTCCTCCGATAAGTTATTTATTGGCATTCCCGCCCATGACTCAGAATGGGAAAAGCGCGTGCCCCTGACGCCCAATGGCGTGGCCGTGCTGGTCAATAATGGCCATCGTGTGGTGATGGAGACAGAGGCCGGCAAGGGCTCCTTCTACAAGGATCACGACTTTTCAGAGGTGGGGGCTGAGATCTTTTACGATCGAAAGCAGGTGTATGAGGCGGATATTATCTTGAAGACCGATCCACCAGCGCTCGAGGAGATTGATCTGATGCGGCCGGGACAAGTATTGCTATCGCCTATTCAGATTTCCACCTTGCACCAGGATTGCATCAAGAAGATGCTGGAAAAACGGGTCTATGCCCTCGCCTTTGAGTACATCAAAGATGATGCAGGTTTCTTTCCTTTCGTACGCTCCATGAGTGAAATAGCGGGCTACACCTCTATTCTGTTGGCATCGGAATACATGAGCCATGAGCACCACGGTAAAGGCATTCTGCTGGGTGGATTATCCGGTGTCGCGCCATCAAAAGTGGTGGTATTGGGCGCTGGCGTTGTAGGTGAATTTGCCACACGGGCTGCCCTCGGCCTGGGGGCCAATGTCAAGATTTTTGACGACAATATTTACAAACTCATGCGCCTGCAAAATAATGTAGGCGAGCGCTTATTTACCTCTATTCTGGACCCGGAGGTACTGGTGGAAGAGTTAATCGATGCCGATGTGGCCATTGGAGCGGTACATTCGGAATATGGCCGTTCCCCTATCATCGTGACCGAAGAGATTGTAACGAA
>CAJXXO010000279.1 GCA_913062655.1 uncultured Bacteroidota bacterium
GGCTTTAGCGGCTCATAAAGCCTGGTGGCAATATCCAGATACGCCCAGGTGGGCAGCCACTATTACCGAAATGATATTTGTACCGGATGAGATAGCTGATGGCCTATACCTGCTCAACCTTATGTACCCACGCTGGGCATTGGATGCCGCCCCCAGTCAGCCGCTGCTCTTTCCACTCAGGAAGATTTAACGTTGGGTTTCTGCGTATAGAATAGTAGTACCAGGCAACGCCTTGCGCATTACCTGTAGCTGTTCCGGTGAAATGGGCTCGGTGAAAGAAATGTCCCAAAAACTAAAGTGAGGCAAATCTTGCAGCTTCAGGTACTCCTTATAAGCCGGATAGGCCAGGTTAAAGCTCATGTTGAGCCGCTCCAGCCCTTTCGCTTCTCCAATGGTCAAGGGCAAGGCCCTGATCTCATTGGCCTTGAGGTCTAGTATCCGCAGGTTTTGTAACTCGCCTATACGCTCTGGAAGACTCGAAAGAAGATTATTACGTACCTCTAATACTTCCAGCTTTTTCAGTCGCTGAATATCCGCTGGCAGTTGGGTAATCACCTGATCATTCAATCGCAATGCCTTCAGATTTTTCAGTTCTACTACAGCAGCGGGCAGCACACGCATCTTATAATTTGGATTCAGGAAGAAATCCCCGTTCAGGTTGAGCACTTCCAATTGCTGCAACGCACCGATCCACTCTGGCAGGGCGGTGATAAGGTTTATGCTCAGGTCGAGATGTTGCAGTCCCGTACACTGGCGCAGAGCAATGGGAAACTGTGTGAGTCGATTCCAGCTCAGCTTCAGGGTGTGCAGTTGCTGCAGCGCGTGGTCGGTGGGCAGGTCCAGGGCGGTAAATTCATTGGCGGTCAGGTCCAGGTATTCGAGGTTGGCCAACTGGCCCATGCTACCAGGCAGGGCACTTAACCGGTTGGTACGATTGCCGGTCACCGGGTTGCTACAATCCAGATAGCGCAGGTTGGCTAATGAACCTATGGCGCTGGGCAATGCAGCCAATCGATTGCGCGACAAATCCAATCGTTCCAGTGATTGAAGCTGTGCAATCGAAGGGTCGATGGCGGGCAGCCAGCAACTGGACAAGTTCAAATCCTTGATCGCGGTGGACTGCAAAATGGAATAGATATGGCCCTGGTCTAAAGTCAGCAGGGTGGGTACACCTTCCACCACTTCCCCATATTGAAAATTGTCGGTCAGGTTCAGCGTCTCCAACGACTCCATATCGGCCATAGCGTCCGGCAGGTCCACCAATCCATTGCCTTCCAGATTGAGGGTGGTCAGGTAGGAAAGCCGCCCGATTTCGTCCGGCAGTTCATACAACTGGCAATAGGAAAGGTCGAGTGATCGCAGTTGCTCCAGTTTGGCGATGTGTTTAAACACCTTTGCCAGATCAAAATAGTAATTGTGACGCAAGTTGAGCGTCTCCAACTGCTCCAGGTGGCGGATCGATTTTGGCAAGCTGAGCAATCGTGTATCGCGCAGATTCAAGTGCTTCAACTGCGTCAGCTCACCCAGGTTGTCCGGCATTTCGCCTACCGGCACCCACGACAAATCCAATGATGTCAATTGCTTCAGGTTGGCCAACTGCTCAAGGGTATTCTCCACATTCAGTGCCTCGCAGTGCGTTAGCGATAGGTGTTCCAGGTTCTCCAGCAACAATACATCGCTAGGTAATACGGTAAAGGTCTTTCTGGCCAATCGCAAGGCTTTCACCTCCTCCGGTTGCTCCATCGCCTCTTCCAGACTTGTAAACACATACACCGAATCAGTGGCCCGCAGCCCTATAGAAAACAAAACAGTGAAGAGTAGCAACCAGCATTTCATGGCATAAGATTTTGTATGCAAGTAAAATGCCGGAGGGGTCATGTGGGCTCCGGCATTTTCATAGTGGGATATAACCCGATCACTTTTGCTCTAAACGCATTTGCGGGAAAAAGAGTACATCTTGTATAGAAGGTTGATTGGTCAATATCATCACCAATCGGTCTATACCGATACCCAAACCACTCGTGGGAGGCATACCGTACTCCAGAGCCCGTAAGAAATCTTCGTCCAGCATCATCGCCTCCTCATCGCCCCGTTTACCGAGTTCCAACTGTGCTTCAAAGCGCTGCCGCTGGTCAATAGGGTCATTCAGCTCTGAGAATGCATTACACAGCTCTTTGCCATTTACGATTGCCTCAAAGCGCTCTACCAATCCTTCTTCTTCGCGATGCTGCTTGGCCAATGGCGACATCTCTACCGGATAGTTGGTAATAAAGGTCGGTTGTATCAAATGGGGCTCTACCTTTTCACCAAATATTTCATCGATCAGTTTGCCTTTGCCCATGGTTTCGTCAATCTCTACGTGCAGCTTTTTTGCAGTATCACGCAGTGCCGCCTCGTCCATAGCAGAAATGTCGATGCCGGTATAGTGCTCAATGGCCTCAAACATGGTGAAGCGCTTCCAGGGTCTTTCAAAATTGATGGTATGCTCACCCACCTGCACTTCTGTAGTGCCCAACACCTCCAGACAAATGGTCTCGATCATTTCTTCGGTTAGGTTCATCATCCACTCGTAGTCCGTATAGGCTACGTACAGCTCCATCATGGTAAACTCCGGATTGTGAAACCGGCTCATGCCTTCATTCCGGAAGTCTTTGGCAAACTCAAATACGCCTTCATAACCGCCTACAATCAATCGCTTTAAATACAGCTCATTGGCAATACGCAGATAGAAGGTTTGATCCAGCGTATTGTGGTGGGTCTTGAATGGACGTGCCGCTGCACCACCGTAGATCGGCTGCAGCACGGGGGTCTCCACCTCCAGGTAGCCCTTGTTGATCAGGAAGTTGCGCATGCTCTGAATAATGCGCGATCGCTTCACAAAGGTCTCCCGAACGTGTGGATTTACCGTTAGGTCCACATAGCGCATACGGTACCGCTGCTGCGGATCGTTGAAAGCATCATGCACTTGGCCTTCTGCATCTTGCTTTACTACCGGCAGCGGCCGTAAGGATTTGCTGAGCAAAGTCAGGGCGGTTACATGCACCGTTATTTCACCTGTTTTTGTGGTAAAAACATATCCCTTCACGCCAATGTAGTCACCGATATCCAATAGTTTTTTAAATACCGTGTTGTACATCGTTTTGTCCTCATCCGGACAGATCTCATCCCGGTTGAGGTACAACTGAATACGGCCGGATGTATCTTGCAACTCGGCAAAGGAAGCCTTGCCCATGATGCGTTTCATCATCAGGCGTCCGGCCAGACTCACATTCTTATAGTCCAACTTGTTTTGCTCGTAGTTGTCTTTAATATCCTTTGCGCGGACATTTACTACAAACTGGTCTGCCGGATAGGGGTCAACCCCCAATTCTCTTAGCTGCTTCAGGTTCTCTCGCCTGATCTGTTCCTGTTCTGATAATGCCATGTGTCTTCTTTCTAAATGTGTTCAACCACCATTGCCAAGGCAAAGGCCTCTGCTGTGCGGCCATCGGCTATCCACGCCTGTACTTGTTGGTGAAGTGCCGGTATCAAGGTGTCATCTGTTGCGTTGGCCAGGAGGGTTTTTACCTCCGGTTGTTCCTTTATTTTTTGCACCGCTTCCTGCCCGGGCAACTGCTCAAATCCTGCCAACTGTGCCAGGTCATTGCCGGTCAATACCGTACTGGTTCGTAAATGTTCGGGTAGACCATCAAAGCCGATACCCATCTGCTTTACCGGTTGCACGATGGGAAAAACATTATCGCCATGCGCACGGCAGTAAAAGGCACGCCCCATTCGCCCCATCAAATCCATTTTTTGCGGATCGATCTTACCATTGTCATCAAACACGTGATCGCTGAAATGCATCAACACTACCTCGCAAATGATCAAGTGACCGGCACCGCCCTCTTCACCCAAGGG
>CAJXXO010000280.1 GCA_913062655.1 uncultured Bacteroidota bacterium
GTAAAGGAGTTTGAGTTGGTTTCAAACTGACCGTCAATAACGAGAGCCGGAATACCGGAGATCGAATAGAAGTTTCTACGGTTTACTGCTTCATCCGTACCATAAGGGTCACCTGCGCCAGGGAAATTCTGCTGGTACTTGATGGATACATATTCACCATCTTTGCCAGCAAGCTGACTGTGGAAGTTAGCATTACCGGGTGCACATGGTGGGCATGTGGACGAAGTAAAAGTTTCATACAATGGCATACGCTGATAAAACTGATCCACTACTTCGATGGTAATACTAGCCGTATCATCTGCAGGGTTTCCATCGGTCTGGCCATTTGGTGAAGAGGACCAAACTTTGATCTCATATACACCTGTGCTGGATGGCGTCCATGATGTAGGAGCGGTGTAGGTGTAGGTAGCACCTGGAGCCACCGTCAAACCCGATACCGGATCTGTAACAGGAGCGCCTCCATTAATGCTGTAATTCAGGTCCATACTATTGAGTGGCTGTGCGCCAAGGTTACGTAACTCACCAGTAATGTCAAATGGTGCATCACCAATCTTCAAGAAGGCATCCAGTACTACCGTATTTACAGATACATCGTTATCCGGTTGTTGTCCCTGGATGAATGCATAATAGGCATTATCAGATGCATCAGAACCACCACCACCAGAAGCAGTATTTACAGAAGTTACACTAGGGCTAGCACTAACAGAAAGTGCATTGGCATTGTCAAATTGTATACCTACCGTCATCGATACGTTGCCACCAGTCTGTGAGTAAGTACGCATGTCTACTACATAGACATTATTAGTACCCTCTTCCAGTACGATACCCCAATAGGTCCATCCCTGAATACCGGGCTCAGAGGCGGAGGCATAAATAACCCAATGTTGGCGATTGGGTGCTGTACCAAAGGTCTTACTTACTACGGCATCATTACCACCACCTAAGTTCAACCCCCAGGCACAAATAGAGTTATCGGGTATAGAAGCATCAGGCAAGGCGCTATTGTTGTTTGACGGAGCACTACCCGGATTGGGGGCAAAAGTCAATACACCATTACTGGAAACGTAATAGGATATTTGGTTGACACCATTAAAGTTGAAGTTGAAAGGGAGGTTTTGTTGACTAGACCATGTAGCCGTTGGAGAACTACCCATGATTTGGGTATATCCCGTAAGGTTGGCATCCAGAAAGCCCCACGGTTGTTCTGGGTCATTGTTTAGGTTGCCTGGGTTTTGCCCCGGGCTTGGATAGTCAATCAGGTAGTACTGTGCCGATGCGGAAACCGCACCAAACAGCAATACGAAAGCAAGTGTAAAGAGTCTTCTCATAACGATTGTTTTGAACAAAATAAGGTTGATTGCTTAGAACAGCAGCGTAAGTTATGGAAATATTAAGGATTTGGCCCCTGTATGCCGTGTTGAAATTCATTTCACAGTCAAAATTTTACATTTTTACGCCCTTATGAGGCAATCGGTGCTATTCTTCCTTCAATTATTATTGGGATGCCTGGTGCATGCCCAGTCCATAAGCTGGGAGGAAGACGAATGGTTGGCGCAGCCACTTCTCAAAGGGGCATCCATATCCATGCACTTGGTAGATTGTGAAACTGGGGAACCGGTGATGGGGCTTCATGAGAATAGATTGCTCACGCCTGCTTCTATTGTAAAATTAATTCCAAGCGGTCTGTTGCTGCAACGATTTACTACCCGTCACACCTTTACCACACAATTGCTGCCGGAGCCCAACGCCCGTATGATAGGCGATACACTCGTGGGTGACTTATGGCTGATAGGAGGCGGGGATCCGAGCTTGGCCTCCCAACGCATGACAGGTGCCAAACCGGTAGCACTGCTACAAGAGGAATGGGTAGCTGCTCTTACGGCTGCCGGTATACACCATATCAGAGGTAGGGTGGCCGGTATTCCTTCAGTATTCCCCGATGCTCGCATACCCGGTGGATATGCTGTGATGGATGCTGGCAATTACTATGCAACCCCAAGTAGTGGTCTCAGTTGGCGCGATAATAGTTATCAGTTGGTGTTACAATCAGGTATGGTGGGTACACGGGTGAGCATCGTAGAGACGATGCCAGCTATTCCTGGTTTACAACATATGTCCTACGTCAGGGCAGCAGGTAGCCGTGATAATGCTTACATCTATGGAATGCCTGGAGCGTATCAGCGCCAAGTAACCGGTAGCATACCGCCCCACCGTGATCGGTTCATTATTAAAGGTGCTGTACCCGACCCAGCCCTCTTTGCGGCACAGCAGGTACAACAATTGCTGCAAGAGCGGGGCATTACATTTTCTTCCGCAGCGATTGCCGGCCATACGGATTGGCTTGACAGGAACCCTTTGCCTACCGCCCTGTGGACCAACACGTCACCCGCTCTATCGGAGCTATTACGGCACACCCTATCCAAGAGTGACAATCATTTTGCCGAAACATGGGTCAGATGGTTGTTTCCGTCCGCACCAGATCCGTGGCAAGCGCTGCAACAGGCCTTTGCGGAGCAGCTTACGCACACTTTCACCGGCCGACTGATCGATGGTAGTGGTTTGTCGCGCTACAATGCTGTGTCGGCAAAAGATTTTACCACCTTCCTTACCGCCATGTATAGATCCGCTCGGTTTAAAGACTTGGTAGAGGTAATGGCAGTAGCCGGACAATCAGGCACTTTGCGATTGATACGATTGCCGTCTTCTTTTACCGGAACCATTTATGGTAAAAGTGGCTACATGACAGGCGTTCGCAGTTATGCCGGCTATTACCAGTCTGCAAGTGGCCGCTGGTATGCCTTTACTATGATCGCTAATAATTATAATGGGTCTGCCGGGGAAATGCGGGCGGCTTTTACCGAAGTCATGTCTACCTTCGATCAATTACCCTGATCCACCTCCAGAACGGTAAATTCTACCCGTTGATTACGCTGGCGGCCTTCTTCCGTTTCATTGGTATCGATCGGTTTGTCTTTGCCGTAGCCTTTGTGAAGCACTTGTTCATTTGGCACCCCTTGTGCCTTTAGGTACTGTGCCACAGCTTCTGCCCGCGAGGCACTTAGCTGTTTGCAATAGGTGGAAGAGCAACGGTTATTGGTGTGTCCCCCGATCTCAATAACTACACCCGGTTGGCCCAGAAGAAAGCCGGCTACCCGGTTCAGTTCTCGATAGCTATCTGGCGTCAATGTGGCACTATTGGCTTCGAAGTTAATGTCCTCAAGGGGTACCACTTCGCCCTTTTTAATGGGGTACATGGCCAGATTTACGACCCGTTCTTCATATTCGGTTACCCCGGTCAGATCTACGGGCTGTGTGATAGCATAATAGCCATTGGCCTGAGCAAGTAAGACCAGTTGCTGCCCGATGTCAGCCACCAATTGGTAGGAACCGGTAGCCGGGTTGGTCTGTGCTACCTCCTGCGCTACAGAGTCGCTTTCGTAAGCCACGGTAGCGGCTATGGGCGCATTGGTTTTGGCATCGATTACTTTTCCTTTTATTAAGGCCACCACATCCGGCATCTGCTCTGGCGGTATAGCGATCCGGAAGATGTCACCACTGCCATAACTGTCTTCATATGAGGTGAAATAAGCAAAATCACCCTTAGCCGGTAGTGTGTAATAGGCATCCCAATTCTCCGTATTTACCGCAGGACCGAGGTTGAGCGGTCTTGACCATCGTTGCCAGCTATCATCCAGTCGCTTGGTCATGTAGATGTCATTGCGACCATAGCCGGGTCTGCCATCAGTAGAGAAATAGAGGGTTTTGCCATCTGCCGCCAAAAATGGGGTCACCTCATCCCCAGCGGTATTTATTTGCGGGCCCAGATTCTTCGGTGCGCTGTAGCTGCCATCGCTTTGTTGAAAACTTACA
>CAJXXO010000281.1 GCA_913062655.1 uncultured Bacteroidota bacterium
CCAACCCCTCGGCCGGCCCGACTATGTGAAGTCCCTGCTGGCACTACCCATCACCACCTTCAGTCTGGACTTAGTGCCACGCACCACACGGGCGCAGTCGATGGACATCCTCTCCTCGCAGGCTACGGCAGCGGGATACAAAGCGGTGTTGATGGCCGCCCATCAATCGAGTCGATTTTTCCCCATGTTTACCACGGCAGCCGGTTCGATACCGCCCACCAAATTGCTGGTGCTCGGTGCGGGCGTAGCCGGCTTGCAAGCTATTGCTACGGCCCGCAGATTGGGAGCTGTAGTGGAAGCTTTTGATGTGCGCTCAGCGGTAAAAGAAGAGGTACAAAGTCTTGGCGCCAAGTTTGTAGAAGTAGAAGGGGCCAAAGAGGATGCCGGTGCCGGTGGTTATGCGGTAGAGCAGTCGGAAGACTTTAAGCAAAAGCAACAACAGGCTATTCATGATCACGCCATCAAATCGGATGTGGTGATCTGCACGGCACAGATTCCAGGTCGACAAGCCCCCGTATTGCTGCCAAGGGAGACCGTAGAAGCGATGCGACCGGGCAGTCTCATAGTGGACCTGGCCGCCTCAACCGGGGGCAATTGCGCAGTAACGGAAAACGAAAAAACGATCGTTCGTGAGGGGGTAACCATTATGGGCTATTCCAACCTACCGGCTACGCTACCGGCTGACGCCAGTAAGATGTTGGGTAAAAACCTGGTCAACTTCCTAAAACTGATCATTGTCGAAGGACAGCTCCACCTCAATTGGGAAGATGATATTGTAGAAGGCACCTGCCTCACCCATGCAGGAGCAATAAAAAACGAACGTGTACAACAAGAACAAGCCTAAGTAAACCAACGCTATGGAAGCCATTCTCGATTTTATTGGTACGAATATGGACATGATCTACATCGTGGTATTGTCCATCTTTTTAGGGGTAGAGGTCATCTCCAACGTCCCCGCTATTCTCCATACGCCCCTGATGTCCGGGGCCAACGCCATCCATGGCGTGGTGATCATTGGTTCCATCATAGTAATGGGCCATGCCGATACGGACAACTACCTGGCACTCATCCTCGGATTTCTTGCCGTGGTGCTCGGTACGCTCAACGTGGTAGGTGGCTTTGTGGTGACCGACCGCATGCTGGAGATGTTCAAGAAGAAGGATAAATAACCCAAACCCTTAACCATGTCATTCATTCAACAACACATACTTGAGATCATCTACCTGATTGGCAGTGTGACCTTCGTGCTCGGCCTCAAAATGCTGAGTAAACCCAACACGGCCAGGCGGGGCAATCTGATTGCTGCCTTTGGTATGACGATAGCGGTGGTCGGCACTATCCTTTTTCACAAACAAGATGGAGAGCCCATTGGTAACCTGGCCTGGATATTCGGTGGTATTGCCGTGGGTACGATTATCGGTACGCTGATGGCCAAGCGCGTCAAAATGACGGCCATGCCACAGATGGTCTCCTTCTTCAACGGTATGGGGGGCGCTTGTGCCGCCTTGATCTCTATGGTGGAATTTGACCACTACCTCGCCCTGCATGGCGGAGCGTCCCTGATGAATGGTGAAATACTGACCATGCTGGCCGGGCTGCTGATCGGCAGTGTTTCCTTTTCGGGCAGTATGATCGCTTACGGTAAGCTGGAAGGCAAGATCAACGACTTCATTTTCCCCATGCAGCACATCGTCAATCTGTTGGTGTTTGCCGCTACGGTTGGTGTAGGCGTTTGGATCATGGTGGCGGGTGTCGAGGCTTCCTGGCCGATTTACGTGATGTTTGCCATAGCGTTATTCTATGGGGTCTTGTTTGTCATGCCCATTGGTGGAGCAGATATGCCGGTGGTGATTTCCTTGCTCAACTCCTTTACCGGTATCGCAGCCGCCTTTGGTGGTTTCTTATACAACAACCCGGTGATGCTGACCGGAGGTATCCTGGTCGGCTCGGCTGGTACCATACTGACGATATTGATGTGTAATGCCATGAATCGCAGCCTCACCAATGTGTTGATCGGGGCCTTTAGTGCAAAAGGAGGGGCCGGTGGTGGTGATACGGGCGACAAAACCTATCGTGAAGCAACGGCAACAGATGTAGCCATCATGTGCAGCTATGCGCAGCAGGTAGTGATCGTGCCGGGGTATGGTTTGGCGGTGGCCCAGGCTCAACATACGGTGCACGAACTGGAAAAGGTGCTGACAGACAAAGGCGTTGAGGTAAAATATGCGGTACACCCGGTGGCCGGTCGCATGCCCGGCCATATGAACGTGCTGCTGGCCGAAGCTGACGTGCCGTACGACAAGCTGTATGAAATGGAAGAGATCAATCCCTCCTTCCCCCAAACCGATGTAGTATTGGTTATCGGAGCGAATGATGTGGTAAATCCGGCTGCCGAAAACGATCCCAACTCACCGATCTACGGTATGCCAATATTGAAAGTAACGGAGGCCAAGCAAACCATTGTGCTGAAGCGATCCATGCGCGTAGGGTACGCTGGTATCGATAATGAGCTCTTTTACATGCCGAAGACCCAAATGTTCTTTGGTGATGCCAAGGACAGCTTGCAAAAGCTACTGGAAGAAGTGAAGGCTGTGTAAAAGCATTACGCCTCTTCTTTCATGCCTTTGAGCGAAGAATGATAGCGACTTTCTTTCCATTCATTGCCCACTTTTTTCCAGATAATGGTGGCAATGACACCAAAGCGCATGCGCTTGTCACCTACAATAAATACCTGGTCAAAGTCAACTACCCCATAGCCCATGTCGGTGCCTTGTAGTGCTTCATAGTGGGTGATTTCCGACCAGGTGTGCGCATTCATTTCCTTCAGTTTGGCGAATAGGCCGGTAAACCAGTTTTCCCATCCTTCCCGGTCACGCATAATCTCGCTCCCTCCTTCGGGATTGATGTCGATAATGCCAAAATCATCATCGCATACCGTGGCCAGATCATCGTAATTGTGATCCCTTACATCATTCAGAATACGCACCGTGAGGTCGAAAAAAGGCTTTTGCTTGAAGGATTCGGGATACTCGATTTGGGGGTAAGTAAATGCTTCCATGTGTCATCATTTTATGGCGGATATAGAGGTAACCCGCGAAGCGTATTTTGGTTGTACAGCAGGACAATCAAGTATGCCTATGTCCCTTGTTTAGCCTCACTTTTAATTGTTTAAACATGAAAATAGGATCAACTGTTAAATTGTTGTTAAACCCCCGAAAAGCAAGCAAAAATCACCCCTCAAAAAATGTCGCTGCGCTACCTTCGGCCCCCGTGATTTAGGGTTGATTCACCATTACAAAACGATCTTCATGGATGTCGAAATTCTCGCCCGGATACAGTTTGCTTTCACCGTTGCCTTCCACTACATCTACCCGCCCCTAAGTATTGGCCTTGGCTTGATCATGGTCATTATGGAGGGCATGTATTTGCGTACCGGCAACAAGATGTATGAAACGATGACCCGTTTCTGGACCAAAATCTTTGCCATCACTTTTGGTATTGGCGTGGCTACGGGGATTGTAATGGAGTTTGAGTTTGGCACCAACTGGGCCACCTACTCCCGGTATGTGGGCGATGTCTTTGGCAGTGCCCTGGCCGCGGAAGGTATTTTTGCCTTCGCATTGGAGAGTGGCTTTCTGGGCATTCTGCTCTTTGGGTGGAATCGTGTGAGTTCTACTGTGCACTTCATCGCTACCCTTGGCGTTTGGCTAGGCTCCATGTTCTCAGCCGTGTGGATTGTAGTGGCCAACAGTTGGCAGCAGACACCGGCCGGTTTCCACATTGTAGGGGAAGGCATGAATGCCAGAGCGGAGATCATCGACTTCTGGGCGATGGTATTCAACCCAAGCTCCGTAG
>CAJXXO010000282.1 GCA_913062655.1 uncultured Bacteroidota bacterium
GCATCTTCAACAATCATCATTGCCAGCACGGTCGTGATTGCCGGCCTGACGCTGAGCCTGGTGGCGCTCATTACGTTTGCCCGAAACAAGCTTTCCCCGAGCGGTGACGTAACCCTTACCATAAACGACGACCCCGACAAAGCCATTACCACGAGCCCGGGAACCAACCTCCTGGCCGCATTAGGCGATCAAGAAATTTTTCTTCCCTCAGCATGTGGGGGAGGCGGAACCTGCGCCATGTGTAAGTGTCAAATCCTTGAAGGAGGCGGTGATGTCCTTCCCACAGAAAAAGGACATTTGACGCGCAGGGAGCAGCAAGACCATTGGCGACTGGCCTGCCAGGTTAAGGTTCGCAATGACATGAAGATCCAAGTACCCGAAGAAGTATTTGGTATCCAAAAATGGGAATGCGAAGTCGTATCCAACGAGAATGTAGCTACCTTTATCAAGGACTTCACTGTGCGACTGCCAGAGGGTGAAGATGTTCGCTTTGAACCGGGTGGTTATATTCAGATTTATATCCCAGAATATGATATCGACTTTTCGAAGGATATTGATGTGCAACCGGAGTATCATGCTGATTGGAACAGCATGAACCTGTGGGGATTAAAAGCTTCCAATGACGAGGAAATCTTCCGGGCCTACTCCATGGCCAACCACCCTGCTGAGGGTAACATCGTAAAGTTGAACATTCGTATTGCCACCCCACCATGGGATCGTGCTAAGAACAAGTTTATGGATGTGAACCCGGGTATTTGCTCAAGCTTTGTGTTTGCACGCAAACCGGGTGACAAGGTAATGGTATCAGGTCCTTACGGTGAATTCTTTATCAAACCGACAGAGAAAGAGATGGTATACATCGGTGGTGGTGCCGGCATGGCGCCTCTGCGGAGTCATATCTTCCACTTGTTCCATACGGAGAAGACCAACCGTAAAGTGTCGTACTGGTATGGTGGACGTTCACTGCGGGAGTTATTCTATACCGAGGAGTTTAGAGATATCGAGAAGGACTTCCCTAACTTCAAGTACCATATTGCACTATCGGAACCTTTACCGGAAGACAATTGGGAGGGTATGACTGGTTTCATTCATACCGCAGTATACGATAACTACTTAAAAGATCACCCGGAGCCGGAAGAGATTGAATACTATCTCTGCGGTCCGCCACTCATGCTGGATGCGGTGCAAAATATGCTCGCTGACCTTGGGGTGCCGGAGGAAAACATCGCCTTTGACGACTTCGGAATCTAAAACGAAACTAACCCCGGCCAACCAGGTCGGGGTTTTTTAATGCGTGTATCATGATGAAAAACATTGCCTTGTGGCTTGTAGTGTTGGTAGCTCTGTATGGCTGCACCTCCAAAGACAGCGGAGGAAATGATTATTCCATTCGGCTGGAAGGGCGCACCATGGGAACTACCTTTGAGGTCGTTTACATTGATTCGCAAGAACGTGTTTTCGACAACGCTATTGATTCCCTTTTGGTGGAGGTCAATAACTCTATGTCTACCTACATCCCTAATTCCACTATCAGTACGTTCAATGCCTCCAACGACACCGCCTTCTTCCCGGTGGACGAGCACTTTTACATCGTATACCTGCGCAGCAAGGCCCTCTATAATCTGACCCATGGTGCATTTAATCCTGCGGTGATGCCATTGGTCCGGTATTGGGGGTTTGGCCCGGAAGAAGGCCCCGAAAAGGTAGAGGAGAGGGTCGTGGACAGTTTACTGGCGTTGACGGACTTCCGCGCTTTTGAAGGTACCAAGGTGATGGTGGATGGGGAGACCCGCTATTTGTTAAAGAAGAGCGATCCCCGCCTGCAATTGGATTTCAGCGCTATCGCCAAAGGGTATGGTGTAGATGTATTGCACGACTTTCTACAGGCCAAAGGATTGCAAAATATTTTTGTTGAGATTGGTGGCGAAATCCGGGTGAGTGGCCAAGCCGGGCCGGAGCTGCCGTGGGTAGTCGGTATTGAAGACCCGGTTAACAGTACGATTGACAATCGCAAAGCCTTAGCCTATGTGACCCTGCCCAAAGGAGGGATTGCCACATCTGGCAATTACCGCAATGTACGAGAAATTGACGGGGTGAAATATACCCACACTATTGATCCATCTACCGGTTACTCCGTACGGAGCAATACGCTAAGCGCTTCTATTGTGGCTGAAGATTGTATGACAGCAGACGCCATGGCGACCGCTTGTATGGTAGCATCATTGGACAGCGCGGTATCCTATCTGGCCGCAGCAAATGTGGAGGGGTTGCTCATGTATTCCGATGCTGAGGGTACTATCGATACGGTGCAGACGAAGGGATTTGCCCATTTGATCCGTGAATGATCAGAGATTCAGGTTGGAGGTCTTTATTTCAGGATTGTCACTCTTGCACTCTTCATCGGGCTGTCTGCCACATACGGTGCATTCACCGATTTCATTTTTCAGGTAGGGATTGTTGGTAGCACAAGTGCCATTGAATTCACCATCCTTCTTAAAGATGATTTTGATAGCTATTCCGGCAAAGGCTACAGCAACAAAAAGTATGGCGAGTAATACCGTGTACATGTGAATTGTTTTCGCAAATTTACGTATCCTGTTCGAGTATCTTTAGGCCAAACAGCCGCAACCACCGAAGGGTTCAAAGTAAAATGATATGGACAACAAATTAAGGGCATTCGAGCGCATCCTTACGATAATGAACGAGCTACGGGAACAATGTCCGTGGGACCGAAAACAGACCATGGAAACCCTCCGTAATCTCACGATTGAAGAGACATACGAACTTGCTGATGCCATTGTGGATGAAGACCTGCAGGGGGTGAAAGAGGAGCTGGGCGACTTGCTGCTGCATATCGTATTCTATGCCAAGATAGGAGAGGAAAAGGGCGCCTTCGATATAGCCGATGTCATCCATGCGGAGTGCGATAAGCTAGTGCATCGCCACCCACATATTTACGGAGATGTGCAGGTAGCTGGTGAAGAAGAGGTGAAGCAAAACTGGGAAAAGCTGAAGCTAAAGGAGGGTAAGAAATCTATTCTAGAGGGGGTGCCTCGTTCGCTGCCCGCCCTGGTGAAGGCGTACCGCATTCAACAAAAGGCGAAGCAAGTAGGCTTTGAGTGGGAAAACCGGGCCCAGGTATGGGACAAAGTGGAAGAAGAGGTACACGAGCTAAAGGAGTATGCCTACGAGGGAGCCGCCAAAGATAAGGCTGCGATTGAGGAGGAGTTTGGTGATGTACTCTTTTCCCTGATCAACTACGCCCGCTTTCTGGACATTGACCCGGAAACGGCCCTGGAAAAGACCAATAAGAAATTTATCCATCGCTTTCAGTACATAGAAAAGCAAGCTGCGGCTACCGGCAAGAAATTGGATGATATGACATTGGAAGAAATGGATGGACTCTGGAATGATGCCAAGTTGGCGTCACGTAAGGCATAATTTTTGCTACCTACCGTGAAAACCTTCCGGCTTTGATGCACGGCTCACTCCGTAAGACATTCTACGTACTGGCGCTGGCTATTGTGCTGGCCGTCCTGGGCGGCATGGGGTATAGTTGGAGTAATCAACAACCTGATCTGGCGGCTACGGCCCAACAGGTAGACCTGCAGTTGGACGCGGCACGTGAGGAAGTGCAGCAAGTGATGGCGGCTGGCGTATGGGATAGCCTGGGGCAGGAGCCAATCCCCGAACGCCTGCTGGTGGCTTGGCATGAGAAACCCTTCGGCCTATTTGGATACGTGGGGGATAGTCTAGCCTTCTGGAATCGATACGATTACCTGCAACCGCTCTCTGGTCGCGTGCTGCCCGATACATTGATCAAGTTGAAGAATGGCCACTATTGGCGGTTGTCGG
>CAJXXO010000283.1 GCA_913062655.1 uncultured Bacteroidota bacterium
TCTCTCCTGAAGCAGTAGCCGGTGGTTTTGTGGGGGTGCTGATACAAGGATTCAGGCGGGCCGCTTTCTCCAATGAAGCCGGAATCGGTTCTGCTTCCATCGCCCACGCAGCCGTAAAAACCAACAATCCGGTCAGTGAGGGGCTCGTAGCCTTGTTGGAGCCATTCATCGATACGGTGGTGGTGTGTACCATGACTGCTTTAGTCATCATTATTACCGGCAATTACCTGGATGCCGAAGCTGCCGATGGTATCGCCCTTACCTCAGCCGCCTTTAGTGATGTGATTACCTGGTTCCCTTATGTGCTGGCACTGGCAGTAATGCTGTTTGCTTTTAGTACCATGATTTCCTGGTCCTACTATGGATTGCAATCCTGGAAGTACTTGTTTGGAAAAAACCGTGCCGCGGACATTAGCTACAAGGTGGTGTTTTGTGTCTTTGTAGTATTGGGGGCGGCTATGGACCTTGATCCGGTGGTCGGCTTTTCAGATGCTATGATATTTGCCATGTCTTTCCCTAATGTACTGGGTATGTTTTTCTTGATGCCTGTGGTGAAGCAAGAGTTGAAAGCTTATCTGCAAAAGATCAGATCGGGGGAGATTATTAAAAACTAAATTGTAAATATGCGTTTTGGGTGGTATATTGGTGCTAACCCCAAAATGCATGAGACCCCTGCTACAATGGTTTTCCCTTACCCAACGGCAGAAACGAGGCGTTCTCGTTTTGGTCCTTTTATTGCTGCTCATTATGCTGGGCCCACTAGTCTACCGCGCTTACTGGTTGCCTGAACCACCTCCACTTGATATTGCGTGGTACCCACCTGTAAAAGATACTGTAGTCGAGCCGCCTTCACCAACTTACAAGCCTTTCAACCCGAATACCATTGATTCAACTGGTTTGGCGGCTATGGCTTTATCGCAGCAACAGATTGGGCAGTGGCTTGCCTACCGTAAAGCCGGAGGGCAATTTTTCGAAAAGGATGACGTACTGCGGTTATATGCGATTACAAAGGAAGACTACCTGGCGCTTGAACCATACATCCAACTGCCTAAACCGGAACGTAGATTTAAAAGATCATCCTGGCCGAGCCAAAAGCCAAGAACCATCGATCCAATTGACATCAATGCAGCTGACGCTGCTGCCTGGGAAAAACTGCCGGGCATTGGGCCGGTCTATTCGAGCCGGATTGTAGCCTATCGAAATCGTATTGGGGGTTTTGATTCAGTATCACAATTGTCTGCGGTATATGGGGTGGACAGTACTTGGGTTGCTGCCTATGCCGATAAATTAAAGGTGGGGCCCAAGCCTCCTGCGGACAAAAAGAAAGTTCCCCCGCCACCAGTGCTTGACCTTAACCGCACCGATAGTGCATCTCTGACAATCATTCGCGGTATCGGGCCGGTATTTGCCAGAAGGATTGTGGCTTACCGAGAAAAGTTAGGGGGCTTTTATCAGTTATCACAGCTCAGGGAGGTATATGGCCTTAGGGATAAACCGATTGAAGATTGGGCCCAACAGGTAACCATTGATACAACGGCTATTCAGCGGCTGTCGCTCAATCGGGCCACGCAAGAGCAACTGGCGGCCCATCCTTATATCTCCTCTTCCCTCGCCCGCTTTATCATTAGTTACCGGCTGGGCCGGGAGGGTGGTTTTACCCGCATTGACGAATTGTTGACCTCTTTCCTGGTTGATGAGCAAAAATTAAAGCGGTTACGGCCCTATCTGACTCTGTAGCGATAAACAATCGTACTTGTCGATTGTCTTTTTCTCGTCTCAACCATTTGGAGACCCTATCTTTGCACAAAAACAAATCGCCCATGGATTTTACCTACAACGAGAACCAGAAGATGATCCAAACAATGGTAAAGGATTTCGCAGACCAACACATCCGGCCAAAGATGATGGAGTGGGATGAAGCGCAGACTTTTCCAGTGGAGCTGTTCAAGAAGTTGGGTGAAATCGGACTTATGGGGGTTTTAGTGCCCACTGCTTACGGGGGAAGCGGTTTTGGCTACCTGGAGTATGTTACAGCCATTGAGTCCTTATCTAAGGTAGATCCTTCGGTAGGCCTAAGCATGGCCGCTCATAATTCACTCTGTACCGGGCATATTTTGCAGCATGCCTCAGAGGAGCAAAAGCAGAAGTACCTGCCAAAGCTGGCCACAGCCGAGTGGATTGGCGCCTGGGGTCTTACAGAGCCCAATACCGGGTCCGATGCCGGCAATATGCGTACCGTGGCCGAGCGAGATGGCGATTATTTTGTGATTAATGGGGCCAAAAACTTCATCACACACGGAAAGTCGGGCGATGTGGCAGTGGTAATTGTCCGGACTGGAGAGAAAGGCGATAGCCACGGTATGACCGCCTTCATAATCGAAAAAGATACACCCGGCTTTTCGGCCGGACGTAAGGAAAACAAACTGGGCATGCGCGCCAGTGAAACCACCGAATTGATCTTTGATAATTGCCGGGTGCACAAGGACCAGATGATAGGCGAGGAAGGAGATGGCTTTATCCAGGCTATGAAAGTCTTAGATGGTGGCCGCATCTCCATTGCAGCTTTATCCCTGGGCATCGCCAAAGGGGCGTACGAATGTGCGCGAGACTATGCTAAGGAGCGACAGCAATTCAATCGTCCTATTGCCGACTTCCAGGGCATTAGCTTCAAACTGGCCGATATGTATACCAAGATCGAAGCGGCTGAACTATTGACCATGCAGGCTGCAGCCGCCAAGAATGCCGGCAAGCCGGTAACGCGCCTCAGCTCGAAAGCCAAATACTATGCCTCCGAGGTATGCGTGGAAGCCTCTACCGAAGCGGTGCAGATATTTGGTGGATACGGCTACACCAAAGACTTTCCTGCAGAGAAGTTTTATCGGGATTCAAAGCTGTGTACTATTGGCGAAGGAACTTCTGAGATCCAAAAATTGGTTATTGCAAGAGAATTGTTGCGCAACTAATTGACTATATGTGGTAATTCACTATTTTTGCGCTCTCTAAAATTAAAAGGAAGTCTATGCTAATCATTGATGTAAAAGACAGCGATTCTATCGATAAGGCGCTCAAGAAGTACAAAAAGAAATTTGAGCGTGCCGGTATCCTGAAGGAACTGCGCTCTCGGCAGCATTACACCAAGCCGTCTATCAAGCGCAGAAATGAGCTCCTGAAGGCGCAGTATCGCCAGGAAATGGAAACCAAGAACGATTAATTCTCGTTCTTGCTCTGAGCGTTTCCCCCTACGCTAGTTTTCATTTCAATTCACCCTAAATGTTGCTGCCATCTTTCCTGCAATTCTTAGCATTTGAAAAGCGCTATTCCCATCATACCATAGCGGCCTACAGGAGAGATTTGGAGCAATTGGATCACTTTCTACAAGACCTGCCCGGGCAACCCACCCTCACAACGGCTCAGCCAATTCATATCCGGCAGTGGCTGGTGCAAGGGCTTGAGCAGGGCCTATCTGCCCGCAGTATCAATCGAAAGCTTAGTAGTTGTAAAACCTTTTATCGCTTCGCGGAAAAGAAAGGCGCCTTACAGCATAATCCCATGCTCAAGGTGACGGCCCCTAAAGTGAAAAAGAAGCTTCCTGCCTATGTAGAGCAAAAGCCCATGCGGTATCTGTTGGAGCTCATGGCGGAAGACGACAGTTTTGTAGGGCAGCGTAATCGACTGATTATCGAATTGTTTTATTCTACCGGTATGCGCAGGGCCGAGCTCATTGGCTTGCAGTTGAAGGATGTGGACCTGTCTCAGCAAACCCTACGGGTGCTGGGCAAGGGCAACAAGGAGCGCATCCTTTCCATTGGAAAGGACGTG
>CAJXXO010000284.1 GCA_913062655.1 uncultured Bacteroidota bacterium
CGGCTGCGCGATATCTACAAGCAAACAGTAGCGCTAACCTGTTGGCTGGGGGAGCCTTATTGGGGACAGGGAATTGCTACGGAAGTGGTAGCGGCTTTTAGCACCTATCTGTTTGATCACCTGGACATTCACCGCCAACAAGCTGGGGTTTTCAGCACCAATAAAGCCGCCATGCGGGTGTTGGAGAAAGCCGGCTTTCACAAAGAAGCGGTTCATCAGCACAAAGTGATGAAAGCAGGTCACTTACTGGATGAGCATCTGTTTGTAAAGTTGCGACCATAAAAAAGGCGCCCGTCCAAAGGCGCCTTATGCTTGACTATGAAAAAAGCTCGTTTTACAATGGTAACTGCATATCCTGCTCTTGTACAGTAGGATAGGTCTCATTCATAAAGGTAAACCGGTCTGCCTGCGCAGGTAGCAACATCTCCTCTGCTGGTAATTCGGGGAAGCTTTCACCCAGAAAACGGATGCCGGTCTGCTGGTTGACCGCAGAGCGAGTATCCACTTGCGGCTGCATGGATGGGTCAATGCTAGGGAATGCCTCACCCATGAAGACAAAATATTGATCTTGTGTGGCGCGCGGTACGGGGCAGCAAGCAATATGCTCTGTCAATCCCATTTGCTGCATTTCAGCTTCCAGGGTTTGCACTAAGGTCATCCACTCCTCTTCAAAAACGGGCGCCAGGTCCGCTTGAAATTCCAGGATCGCCTCTTCTTCGTTGACGTAGAAAACAACGGTCTGAGCTGAAGTGATAGAAGTAAAGCTGAGTGTAAGGGATAACAGGAAAAAAGTGAGCGTTTTCATGGTTGCGGTTTTTGTAATTTCCTAATACGAATGTACGTTGGTTCTCAATGGGTTTTCGTTAATGCCGGGTTAATCACTGCTAATTTTGGTTAAGCATCATCTGCCCGAAATTCATCCGTAGGACGCACACCATTCCCAGTTAGTTACACCGCACTGAAAAAAAACCGCGTTAAGAAGCGTTAAGACAAAAAAAGCCCTTGAAATACAAGGGCTTACGGGGAGAAGATAGCTTGTTTTTTTCTACAAAAAGGTCATTTCCTCGATCAATCTATCGGCTCCAGCCAGTTTGTCAACGATGAAGATTACATAGCGAATATCGACACTGATATTGCGCACTTGTGTGGGATCATACATGATATCACTCATGGTGCCTTCCCAGTTGCGGTCAAAGTTCAGGCCGATCAATTCGCCTCTGCCATTGATGACCGGACTTCCTGAATTACCACCGGAGGTATGGTTACTGGCGATAAAGCAAACCGGCAGGGTATCATTAAAACCGTATGGGCCGTAATCTTTGGCATAATACAGTTCTTTGAGTTTTTCCGGCATGTCGTAGTCAGGGATTTGTTGGGCGGCCTTTTCCATAATACCAGCCAGTGTGGTTTGATAATCGTAGAAGATACCGTCTTTTGGTTCGTAAGTATCCACCTGGCCGTAGGTAAGGCGCAGGGTAGAGTTGGCATTGGGATAAAATCGTTTATTGGGCTGCCATTCCATCAAGGCTTGCATATATACCCGATCGAGCGAGTCGATTGTCTGTAAAGAGGCTGCTAATTGATTCCGGGCGTTGTTAAAGTAGTTTTCCAGTGCTCCGCTCATCAAGGTATAAGCCGGATCTTTTTCGATTTTTTTGTAATGCTTAGGCTTGTAGTTGAGTAGCAGCTTATCCAGTTTTTCCCTATTTACCAGTATCGACTTTTTCATAAGCCGATCACTGTAGCCTTCAAAATCATCACCCCATTTATCGGTGATCTTACGGAAAGCTTCGCTATGGAAGGCACGAGGTACATTATCATTGTAGGCGCTTAGCATACTGGGAATAATCTCCCGATCGATGGGAGGGTGGTAGTCCTTAAAAAAGTTCTGGCTACGCTGCCGCACCTGATCTAACTCCTCTCGCCAACCGTCACCTTCCGGGTCATTTTTGCTTTTTTGCACCAATTGGTTGAATCGCCAGGCAAAGACTACCGCTTCTATTCCAAACATCGCCTCATTCAGGTACTCCCGTACAATATCTACTTCCCGGTAGGAGGTATATGCATCGGCATAGGCAGGTAGGAGGCCTGCATATTTGCCACCCTGTGCAGTATCCGCCCATTGCTGAAAAGCCGCTTCTTGCTTTTCCTTTACCGCCACAGCATCCAACTTCCTGAGGCCTCTGATAGCCCCTTGCCACTTTTTGTAGCCATTTGCTATCCGACTTTGCTTACCGGCATATTGGATATGAATCTTTTCACTACCGGCCATATACCGATTGATCACTTGCAAGCGCTGGCCGCGCAGATGGATACGGGTAGGGAAGGTCTGCTCCATAGTCATCGATACATCGTACGATGGGGCATACTCATCTGTACTTCCGGGAAAGCCAAAAACCATGGTAAAGTCTCCCTGTGCCACCCCTTCCAGAGAAATGGGCAGGTGGTGTTTGGGTTGGTAAGGGACATTGTTTTCCGCGTAGGGAGCCGGCTGATTGTTGCTATCCGCATAGATGCGAAACAATGAAAAATCGCCTGTATGACGAGGCCACATCCAGTTATCGGTATCGCCACCAAACTTGCCTACTGCCGAAGGAGGCGCACCTACCAGGCGAACATCTTCAAAGGTTTCCGTGATGAAGAGAAAAAACCGGTTGCCTTCGAAGAATGATTTGACAACTGCTCCATAGTGCGTACCCGCTACGGTTTCACTTTCTACCTGCTGCGCATTCAGACGAACCAGTTGGCTTCGTTGGGCTTCTGACAGGTCATCTGTCACACCTTCCAGTATTTGTGGGGTAACATCCTTGATGTCAACAATAAAGGTGGCAGTTAAATCCGGATTGGGCAGTTCTGCTTCGAGACGCTCTGCCCAAAAACCGTCTTCGAGGTAGTTGTGATCCAATGTGCTATGCGTCTGTATGGCACCAAAGCCACAATGGTGATTGGTCAGCAACAGCCCTTGATCGGAGATCATGCTACCGGTACAGAAGCCACCAAAACTGACGATGGCATCTTTCAGGCTACTCCGCCCAACGCTGAATATCTCTTCCGGAGAAAGCTCCAGGCCCATCGCTTCCATCTCTTCATAATTCAACTGCTCCAGCAGCAGGGGTAGCCACATTCCTTCCTTTGGTGGCTCGGCTATGGCTTGGTAAAGGGTACCGCAACTGATGGCTAAGAGTAATATCCAACGCTTCATCTTCAATTCATTTAGTGCTACAAAGATGGGCAAAAAATGCACTACAGGTAGGGCCTGTAGCCGGCATTGGATACTTTTGTGGGATGGCTTATCGCTTTTTATCCTCCTCTATTTTAGGACACCCCATTGAAGACGGACCGGTAACGATCGTGGGAGGTGGTATTGCCGGCTTGATGGCTGGCTTGACTTTACAACATCGGGACATACCCTTCACTATATATGAAAAAGCTGATCGACTAGGCGGCCTCATCGAAACGCAGGCTACACCGTATGGACAGTTGGAAGGGGCCGCCAACGGATTCATCTGGTGCAAGGAAATGCAACAATTGGCCGATTGGGCCGACATTGCCATCTTACCACCCGGACAGGCCTCTAAGGCCCGGTATATTGTCCGAAATGGAAAACTTAAACGCTTTCCCCTTTACAATTGGGAGGTGTTGCAACTACTTGGTAAAGCCTTGGTGCCCCATACCGGGCCATATGCTACAGTGGAGGCATTTGCCCTCGCCTATCTGGGCAAAAAAGCGACCTACCAGGTGCTGGAGCCTGCCTTAGGGGGCATCTACGGGGCAGATATCCGGCACTTGAGTTT
>CAJXXO010000285.1 GCA_913062655.1 uncultured Bacteroidota bacterium
CCTGCGTATCGAAGCCCCGGATCGTCCGGGACACGCCCAATTGATCGATGGGCTGGGCCGGGTGGTATGGCAAGAGGCCCTGCAAGGACCCACCACACTGCAGCGAGGCTCATGGCCGAATGGATGGTATATACTGCGCTGGCAGACGGAGCGAGAAAGTCGCCAACAAAGTATACTTTGGCAGTAAGGCAAACGTTATGGTGCACAAAATCAGGACCATGCTACAGCGGAGTTTGTTGTTGTTTCTATTGTTTGGATGGGGTATCCTATCGGCCCAACAACCGATAACAGTGGACATTCTCTCCTACAATATTCGCTACAATACCCCCGATGACGGGGTCCATCGCTGGGACAACCGCAAGCCGAAACTGGAATCCCTGCTGCCGATCATGCAGCCTGATGTGATTGGCTTTCAGGAAGCGCTCTTTTTGCAGGTGCGCGACCTCCAGGAGATGTTGCCCGGCTATGAATATGTGGGCGTAGGGCGCAAGGACGGAGGCGTTAATGGTGAGATGGTGCCGATCTTCTACAAGGCCGACCGCTTTCATGTATTGTACCAGGGCACCTTTTGGCTCTCCGATCAACCTGATGAACCCGGTTCGGTGGGCTGGGATGCCGCTTTGCCGCGCATTGCTACCTGGGTGGTGCTGGAAGACAAGAAAAATGACAAGGAGCTGCTCGTGGTCAACACCCACTTCGATCATGCCGGTGCACAATCGCGCACCCAGAGCGCCCAACTGCTATTAGCCAAGATACCGGAACTGGCCCAGGGCCGTCCCTATGTGGTGCTGGGTGACTTCAATGCCCAACCGGAGGAAGAACCGGTACAGCAATTGCTCGCCAAATGGTTGGACGCACGCGCAGAAGCCCCTACCGTTATGGGACCGGAAGCGACATTTACCGGTTTCACCAGCCCGGAACCCAAGAAAAGGATTGATTACATCTTCATCAGCCCGCTGTTGACGGTCAACCATTTCTCTACCATCTCTACCAACATGCCGGGTAGTTTCTTTTCCGATCACCTGCCGATTAAGGCGCAGGTGGTGTTGCCGTGAGGGGGGCGGAGGTGAACGTTTAGAGTTCAGAGTTCAGAGTTCAATGTTCAGAGTTCAGAGTTCTGTGTTCAGTGTTTGCCTCAAATCAAAAACGACAAACCATAAACCAAAAACCATAAACCATAAACTAAAAACCTTATTTACTTCGGGGCCAGGCGGATCATAAAGAAGGCCAGTACGCCAAATAGCATATTGGGTATCCATACGGCCACGACCGGGGGCAGGTCGGCATTTGTGGCAAAGGTGGTGGAGAAGCGGAGGAAAAGAATAAACAGCGCACTCAGTCCGAAGCCTATGGCCACATTAATACCGGTACCGCCTCGCTTCTTGCGGCTGGAAAAAGCGACTCCAATAAAGGTGAGAATGATTACGGCAAAGGCGTTGGCGGTGCGGTTGTGCATCTCAAGCTCGAAGAATACCGACTGCTGCAGGCCGCGGCTGTTCAACTGGTCGATGAATGCCTTTAATTCCGGGTAGGGCATCATTTCCTTCAACTCCAATCGTCTTACAAATTCATTGGGGGTAAAGCCCAACGTGGTGTCCTTGCTGGTGCCTTGCACATAGGCATACTGATCGCCTACCAGTTTCCATTCCTCATAATTGGGGATCTCCCAAAATTGCCGATCCATTTTCCATCGAATACGGGGCGCCCGCAAGTGATAGGCCAATTCGCCCCCCTCGTAATATTCGTAGCTGAACTGAAAGCCTTCGTTCGAAGCAAAGGAAAAATTTTGCATCGAGGCTATGATCTCAAAATCCGGCCCCTTGTCGATGGTGAGGTTGATACCCGACTCATTGCTGGCCATATGGTGCACGTAGGTATTCAGAAAAGTAACGCGTTTCTTGTTCAGCAGCGGCACCCCATAGTGATTGAGCCCCAACAGCAGCAAGGCCACCAGCACTCCCGTGATGAGGTAGGGCCGCAAAAACCGGTAGTAACTGATGCCATTGCCCAGTACCGATACGATCTCGGAATCGGAGGCGAGCTTGGAGGTAAAAAAGATGACCCCGATAAATAGAAACAAAGGGGCCAGGATCGAAAACATGTGCGGAATGTAGGTGAGGTAGTAGACCACGATCTCTACGAGCGGTACCGACTTGTCTATAAAATCGGAGAGCTTCTCCGTGATGTCAATGACCACTGCGATTAATAAAAAGATGAGCGAGACGAAGAAAAAGCTCGACAAATACTTTTTGATAATATAGCGATCCAGCTTTGGGAGCATACCTACAGTCGATTGGTCAGTTTTGGCACCATCCGGTTTTTCCAGTCGGCAAAGTCACCGGCCATCAGATGCTGACGGGCCTCCTTCATTAACCAAAGGTAGAAGGATAAATTGTGAAGGCTGGCCAGATGCATGCCCAATATCTCTTTCGCCTGAAACAAGTGCCGTAGATACGCTTTGGTGTAATACCGACTGGTTGGTGCCGCCCCTTCCGGGTCAATAGGAGAGAAGTCGGCTGCCCATTTTTTGTTTTTGATGTTGATGATGCCCTCGGCTGTAAACAGCATTCCATTGCGCCCATTGCGGGTAGGCATCACACAGTCAAACATATCAATGCCCAGGTGGATGCACTCCAGCAAATTGGCGGGCGTGCCTACACCCATAAGGTAGCGGGGCTTGTCTTTTGGTAAAATGCCACTTACCAGCTCGGTCATGGCATACATATCTTCATGGGGCTCGCCTACTGACAGCCCGCCAATGGCGTTCCCTGCTGCGCCTTGCTCGGCAATGAATGTAGCCGATTGCTCTCGCAGATCGGGATAGACGCTGCCCTGCACGATGGGAAAGAGGGTTTGGGCATGGCCATACAGGGGGGTGGTGGTATCAAATTGATCAATGCAGCGCTTCAGCCAGCGATGAGTAAGATGCATGGAGTCTTTGGCGTACTCGTAGTCACATGGATAGGGGGTGCATTCATCAAATGCCATAATAATGTCTGCCCCGATCTGTCGCTGAATGTCGATGGCCCGCTCCGGGGTAAAGGTGTGGTATGAGCCATCGATATGACTCTGAAAGCGCACCCCTTCCTCCTTGATTTTCCGGTTTACCGCCAGGGAGTACACCTGGTAGCCGCCACTATCGGTCAGCATGGGGCGGTCCCAGCCTATAAAGGAATGCAGTCCACCGGCAGCGGTGAGGATCTCCATCCCCGGGCGCAAGTAGAGGTGAAAAGTGTTGCCGAGAATGATCTCCGCCTGCACCGTATCCTTTAGCTGCTGCTGGGTAATGGTTTTTACCGTGCCGACTGTCCCCACCGGCATGAATATGGGCGTGGCTATGGTGCCGTGGTCGGTGGTAATAACGCCCGCTCGCCCTGCTGTGTCTCCCGGATTCGCTGCTATGGTAAATTGCATCGTATTATTGTGTTATTGACTATGGTAGGCTTAGGCTGGATCATGCTTGTTTTTGGATGGGCCATTTTGTTGGCCTTTGTGTGGGGCCGCTTCCGGCACCTGTGGCGGCCCTCGTCCACCGCAGCCCTATCCCCTGCGCAGCCCCCGGTATCCGTACTCATAGCGGCCAAAAATGAAGCCACAAACTTACGCAAAAATCTACCTGTACTGCTGGCACAGCACTATCCCCACTTCGAGATTTGGGTGGTGGATGACCATAGCGATGATGACACGTTGCCGGTGCTCGAGGCTTTACAAAAAGAACACCCTTCCCTCCACGTGCTGGCGCTGCTCGTGGGTACAACAGGCAAGAAAGCCGCTCTT
>CAJXXO010000286.1 GCA_913062655.1 uncultured Bacteroidota bacterium
CGTACAATGTAGGCGGCTGGTACGACTTTGGGTTTGTGCTGGGCGCAAGTATTATTTTGGGCGGTAGTGGTAGCGCCAGTCGCGGTAAATAAGAAAGCCAAAGTGCTCTCCACTTTGGCTTTCAGCATCATTCAAACGGGGGGGAACGAATGATGGCACTAATCTAAGCCCCTTGGTGGTAGTAATCCTGTTGTTTTGTGAGTAATCGATTACTGATGAATGAGGTATTTTATGCAAGGTGGTGCTTAATGGCATACTGAATAAGCGCTGCTGTGTTTTTACAACCAGTTTTGTGCAATATCCTTCTGCGATGGGTATCGACCGTATGTTTGCTCAGGAAAAGCTTTTCGCCAATGGCTTTGCTGTTATGTCCCTTGGCTACCAGCCGGATGATGTCTTTCTCCCGGTTACTCAATGGTACCTCATGATGCAGGGAAAAGCGCTCTAGGGCAGCTTTTAACTCATCAATATCTATGGGCTTGAGCAGGTAGTCAAAGGCACCCTTGCGAATGGCCTTGATCGCATAGTGGTCGTAGGCGGTAGTGAATAGGATAGATGCATGGGGAACAATCGATTTCAGGGTGTCCGATACATCCAGCCCGCTCTTTTCCGGCATTTCAATGTCTAAAAAGACCAAATCAACAGGGTGTTGCAATAAAAATTGCTCGGCTTGATCAATGGAAGTAAACTGACCGATCACGTTAACTTGAGGCATGGAAGTCAACAAATGAGATAGCCTTTGTAACGCTAATTCTTCATCATCTATAAGTACGCACTGTATAGCCATAGGTTATCATTGAAGCGTGATGACCACACGCATACCAGTAGGTTGCTGTTGGTCATCAGTTAAGGGAATGCGTTGTACACCAATGTTTTTGCCATAGAGTTTCTTGTACAGGGCAATGATGCGTTCCATGATTTGAAGCCCTTTTCCTGTAGCAAGTGGGTTGGCTATCTCTTTTGCGGCCTCACCTACACCATTGTCCTCAACCATCATCTTTACATGGGCACCTTGCTTTTCAATATCAATCCTGATGGTACCGGCTCCGTTTTTGTGGCTGAGTCCATGTTTGATAGCATTCTCTACATAGGTAAAGAGAATGTGCTTAGGTACTTTGATGGTAGTATCAATGGCTGTGTCTACCTGTATGGTATAAGCAAAACGCTGCTGGAACCGTATTTGCTGGAGTTGTAGAAAACTGTCTACATACTGAATCTCATCTTCCAGCGAATGTACAATACGATCGGATTGGTGCAATGTCTGTCGCATGAAGCGTGATAACCGGGTGATAAACCTATCCGCTTCCTCCTTGTCATCCGCCAAGATCATACTGCTCATGGAATTGATGGCATTGAATACAAAGTGTGGATCCACTTGATTCTTGATGGTTTTCATTTGGAGCGTAGCCATGTCTCGTTCCATGGCTTCCTTTTTGCGTTGCTGATATTGTTGGCCTCTGGCGAGTAACCACAGAAAGCCGGCAACGGCCAGGTAGATGCCCAGGTAGAAAGGGTACTTTAGGTGATAGTAGGGGTTTGGGGTGTAGGTGTAGTCGTAGACCATATCCTGGCGTTGCGCATATACGTGCAAAGTATCATTCAGGTAGTAGTAATCAAGTAGTCTTCTACTATCCTCTATAATGGGTATGGAGATGGAAGTATAAGAAGAAAAATCATGCTCAAAGACATACAATAGATCTGCACGCATACTTAACGCCATCCACTTAGTCATATCGGAAGTAGCGCTGTTAATGGGTATCATGTGAGCTAATCCCTTAGGGATGCTAGCTATAGGAGAAAGCCTAAAGTCGTCAAGTAGTGCATAAACGGTACCACTGGACCCGTCTAAAATGTAGTGAAGCTTATGAGAAGCCGAACCTAGGTACCGAGGATTTCGGATGGCCAGTTCATTCACCTCTTTAAGACCTGATGGGGTGAGGACCGCAATGCTATGGGGTTTCTTGTCGAAATTGCCTGAGTTAGTTACTACAAAGGGCGTTGTGTCCCTGCCTTGTATGAATAGTGAGGGAAAATGTGAACCAAATTCATAGCCATCAACAGCATGGAGTACGGTAGAATTACCGGATGGATGATGGGTGGCAAACCTAAGCTCCCTATCCGAGCAGGAGGTATCTATAGGTGCCGTGTCATTGGCGGAAGAGGAAAAGATAGAAAAGATTTCAGGTTGGCCATCATTGTTCCAGTCGTATAAAAACTTAGGCGATTGCCTATTGCAGAAATAGGGGAGTTGTGTGACTCGACCCGACTCCAGGTTAACCACAAATAGGTTTCTTGGATAGACCGAGAATCCTGCATTCAGCCCAAAAACCAGTTCCGGTGTATCATCCTGGTCTAGGTCAGAAAAAATAATGGGAGTGGCAGAAAGATCATTCTCATGCTTGGCATGAAAGTCGTCTATGAGCTTTACTTCATAGCGTATATGTCCATTAGTAGTATCGCAAAAGTCAAATATCCGCAGGTAAACCAGACTGTCTTGATAGCTGATAAAGAAAAAGTCGTCACAACCATTGTCATTGATATCGTAAAAAGTCCAATGGGAAGAAGCTTGGATGAGGTCGCCCATAATATTCCATTGGCCCACTATGCTTTTATCATACCTTCTAACCTGAAAGGAGGCCTGCCCTACACCATTGTACCCTATGCGTATAAACTCTCTTTTACCATCGCCATCGAGGTCTCTTATTCTGATCACATTACTCGACAGCCCTATTTTATCTTCACTGTATACCTGCAGATTGTAGCGAGAGAATAGGTCAGGTAATAGTATCACTATTACCCATGCAGGCACAAGAGCCAATACATAGGGTTGGAGCAAAAAGGAAAGCCACCCTCCTTTCATCTGCGCTGGTTTTGGTCGTTCCTTGGTGGGGCAGGTGGTGGTAGGGTTACTTTTTAAATATAATTAATATAGGTGTAAAAAATAAATAGAAGTGGTTTTAAATGCGAGCATTTTACCAGTTAGCAGTGATACGATTTATCCCCCTTCAAAAAAGTGGCAAAAAAGGCCGCCTACAGGTGAAGGGAATCGACCCGATTGAGGGCGAACAGTGAAATATAGAATAATTAGATGTTGAGCAAAAAGTGGAGGCGTTGTCGAAGCTTGTTTGTTGACTGTTGTGTTAGGGTGGATAGTCTGAAATGCTTGTTGTTACTGGATTGCTTATTCAGTTTGCTTGCCAGTCGTTGAGGTAGTGATGTAGTAGGGTAATGATTGCTGATGAGGTGTTTTGAGGTATTGATGTAGTGGTTTTTTACGATTCCTTAACATGAGGGTCTACCTTGCGGAAAACAAAATTATAAGACCCATGAAATGGATTTCTACTTTTCTGCTATTGTTGAGCGTCACCTTAGTAAGTGCGCAAACGAATTACAATGTCACCTTTATGGTAGACATGAACAACTATTCCGGTACCATTGGGACGGAAGTGAATGTTAACGGAACCTGGAACAATTGGTGTGGCAATTGCAACGCCTTAACAGATGCCGACCAAGATGGTGTTTGGGAAGGCACCTTCGCCATACCGGCTGGTGAACACGAATTTAAGTTCACGGTGGATGGATGGACCGATCAAGAGATGTTTGCACAGGGAGACCCTTGTACGCTTACAGACCCTTCTGGCCAGTTCACTAACCGCGCCTTAATTGTTAATGGCGACTTGAGCTACGGTCCCGTAGCCTTTGGTGATTGTGTGGGGGCTTCAGGTGCAGCCGACAAGGTGATGGTAATGGTTT
>CAJXXO010000287.1 GCA_913062655.1 uncultured Bacteroidota bacterium
TCACCCACACTGGAGCACTCGGTCTCCGGTGTAAGTTTACTTCTGATCTGAAGCTGCATGGTCATGGTCCTCTCCTCGAAACGGTTACCTGCATCTCCAAACCCGGGGGTTACGAAAGAGGGGTTGCCCATGGCGACCACGGGATGCCGATGGTAGTTGCCGTCCGAGTCCCAGCTGAACGTGACGAAGACGGCGTTCATGCGCGACAGCGCTCGGACGAGGGAGATTTGGAAGCTCGTGCTGCCGTCTGGGATCGTCTGGACCTGAGTGGCCACCGTTCTGATGGGCACTGTGAGCGCGCGGTTGGACAGTAGGACATTGGCAAAGTTTTGTTCGAACGCGCTGTCGAGTCTCGCCTGGGCACAGAAGACGGTCAGCTGTCTGACCACATAGTCTCTGCTGCCATCTGGCGTAGCTATTCCTTGAGCGTGTTGACTGGCATTTTGTACTACCGCGTCTTCGGCGTTACCAAAGGTGATCTCCACTTGTACGGGGGCGTACCTGACAAGCAAATAGTTTCCAGTCGTGAGGAAGCCGCAGGCAACGGGCATAAGGATATGAGCGCTGTACCCCGGCGCAATGGGTCTGGCCTGTAAGTGCCAAGCTGGGGCAAACTGCTCTGGTTGGAACATCATCATGTTGTTGACGATGCTGGCGGTCTCATTCATTTCGACCATAAAGGTGGACTCCCCACTTGAGATGTTATCTGACGCCCCTACGCGCGTAAATATTTTGTCAATAATACCAATCTGTGCCGACTGGGCCGGCACAAAGCTGCCCATCTGTGCCATCAGCACGATCAGGGCTGCCTGCCGTAGAAGGGCCGATTTACCGGACATGTTGGGCCCGGTGATGATAATAATCTGCTGCTCATCATTGTCCAGGTACACATCATTCGGGATGTAGGACTCTCCCGGCTCCATTTGCTGCTCGATCACGGGGTGGCGGCCCTCTTTGATATCAAGGGTCAGGCTTTCATCGAGCTGTGGCCTGCGATAGTGGTAGTGTACCGCATTGTACGCAAAGGAGAGGAGACAATCGAGTTGTGCGATCAAGTAGGCATTGAGCTGTACAGGCTTTATGTAGGCCTCCAGTTCCTTCACCAACTGTTGATAGAGTTGCTTCTCCCGGGCCAGTATCTTTTCTTCGGCACCGACAATACGCTCCTCCAATTGTTTTAGCTCATCGGTGATGTAGCGTTCAGCGTTTACAAGGGTTTGTTTACGCACCCAATCCCCGGGTACCTTTGCTTTGTGCGCATTGGTCACCTCCAGGTAGTACCCGAAAACATTATTGAACCCGACCTTCAGCGAGGTAATACCCGTAGCTGACATTTCCCGTTGCTGTATATCGACCAACATTTGCTTGCCGTTGGTGATGATATGCCGGAGTTCATCCAGGTCGGTATCAATGCCTTCCCGAATGACATGGCCCTTCTCCACCGAAACGGGCGGGTCATCGGTGAGCGTATCAGCGATGGTCTGTCGGATCTTTTTACAGCTATTGAGCTGATCGCCAAAGGTAGCCAGCACCCCTTTTTTCTCTTGCAGGCAATGCGCTTTAATGGGATCAATGGCATCCAGTGCTTTGCGAAGGGTCATCACCTCTCGTGGATTGATTTTGCCCATGGGCACTTTACTGATCAGTCGCTCCAGGTCACCGATTTGCTTGATCTGTGTGGTAAGCCGGTCGGCTACCTCGGGGTCTTTGATGAAACGCTCCACCGCATCCAATCGCTCATTGATGGCCGATTGGTTCTTGAGTGGCATCATGAGCCACTTCTTCAATAGCCGGGCACCCATGGGCGACTGCGTGTTGTCCAGCACATCCAGTAGCGAAACGCCCCCTTCATGGTTACTGCGGTAGAGCTCCAGGTTGCGGATGGTAAACCGGTCGAGCCATACATAATCTTCCTCCGGAATACGGGCAATACTGCTGATATGGCTCACCTGTGAGTGTTCGGTGGCTTCCAGGTAGTGCAAAGCAGCACCGGCCGCTTCCAGGGCCGTCTCCAGGTCATCCACGCCAAAACCTTTCAGGGAGGCGGTTTCAAAATGCTGAAGCAATTTATCCCGGCCAAAATCGAGGTCAAATATCCAGTCTTCCAGTGGATAGGTGTACCAGCCTTCACCAAAGGAGTCGTGAAAAGCTTTCATATGCGGCTTCGGTACCAATATCTCGCTGGGGTGAAATCCTTGCAGCAATTTATCGATGTAGTCGCTCGAGCCTTCGGCAATACTGAACTCACCGGTGGAGACATCGAGAAAGGCGATGCCCACTTGTGGACCGGCAAAGCTGATGGCAGCGAGGAAATTGTTGGAACGGTGGTCGAGTATCTGGTCGTTGGTGGCTACACCGGGTGTAATTAATTCGGTAACCCCGCGCTTAACGACCGTTTTGGCTGTCTTGGGGTCTTCCAGTTGTTCGCAGATAGCCACCCGGTAGCCGGCTTTCACCAATTTGGGCAAATACGTCTCTACCGCATGGTGAGGGAAACCCGCCAACTCAATCTCTGAAGCGGCTCCATTGGCGCGTTTGGTCTGCACAATGCCCAGCACCTTGGAGGCGATAATGGCATCTTGCCCAAAGGTTTCGTAGAAGTCGCCCACCCGAAAGAGCAGCACCGCATCAGGATATTTCGCCTTGATCTGGTTGTACTGCCCCATCAGTGGGGTTTCTTTCTTCCCTTTCTTCGTTTTCGCCTTGGATGTTGCTGCCTTCGCCACCGCTTTGCCTACTTTTGCGCTAATCAACAAATTTATCGGAAATGCCTTGTCAGCCCGCATTACCTCGCATTTCCTTATACACAAATTGTGGACAACCATGGGGTTCCGGAAGAAATCGATGGCAGAATTGCAGCGTCTCAGTGTGACCGACTTCAAGGCTGCGGACAAGTTGCCGGTAGCCATTGTGCTCGATCAGGTGCGGAGTGCAAACAATGTGGGGTCGGTCTTCCGGACAGCGGATGCTTTTCGGGTGAAGGAGTTGTATCTGTGTGGTTTTTCACCCACACCTCCACACCGGGATATCCGGAAAACGGCCCTGGGGGCAGAGGAAGCGGTAAGCTGGCAGTACGTAAAGGAAACGGCCATAGCGGTAAAGCAGCTTAAGGATTTGGGATTTACGGTGTGGGCGGTTGAGCAGACGCATGGTAGTGTGGCCCTTCAGGATTGGCAACCCGCAGGTCCGGTGGCATTCGTCTTTGGCCATGAAGTGCAGGGTGTGGCAGATGAGGTGCTGGCCCTTGTGGATGGCTGTATTGAGATACCCCAAGAAGGCACCAAGCATTCCTTAAATATATCGGTAAGTGCCGGTGTGGTACTATGGGAAGCCTATAGGAAATTAGGTCCTTCCTAAGCGCTTGTTTTTTTGATGGAAGTACAGGGAAAGGGCCAATGGAAGCACAATAATCAGGCCTACCAGGATCCAAAAGAACACATTATCCAGCTTCGCTTTTTCACCCAAGGCTACCTGAATGGAGGTGTAAACGATGTAGCTGAATAATCCCATGCAAAGCATATTGGTAACACGCAATACCAGCATACCCTGTGCATAGAGGTAAGGCGCATTCTCCCCGGTAATGGGGGAAGTAGAACTCAACAAATGCGGTGCTTTTGTCAAAGCATATAGGCCAACAAAAAGAGCCGCCTGAATGCCCACCAAGACCCATGCTACCGCTTTATCACTGAATCCGTCTGCCTCTCCGGCAGCATTAAAATGGCGGGG
>CAJXXO010000288.1 GCA_913062655.1 uncultured Bacteroidota bacterium
ATCAACCCCAACACCCACTTTGTCTCTTCCGTAGAGGAGGTCGATCCTAATTGGTTTGGCCCCAATCAATCTGTGGGTATTTGCGGTGCCACTTCCACACCCATGTGGTTGATGGAAGAGGTGAAAGGCTACCTGGAAAGTCTCTGATCTATCTGGCTGACAATGACCAAAGTCAGCAGTTTTCTCAATGAAAAGCTGTTGTATTGGGGTACACCAATACGACAGTCTTATGAAAGCCCTCACCACCCTTTCTGCTTGGCTCCTCTTTTCATCTATGGCCTTTGCACATGCCGGTCATGGTGTTCATGAAGGTCACTCCATGCGGCACTATTTTTTATCCTGGGAACATGCGATTGGTATTCTACTCGCTGTAGTGTTAGCTGTAGTGCTAAGCTATGCCGGTGTAAAATGGTACCGGGCCAAGCGACAAAAATCCTAGGTCATGCACGAGCTGTCCATCGCCATGAGTATTGTCGATACGGCTACGCTGGAGGTGCAGAAAGCCGGAGCCCATCGTGTGGATGCTATTGAGCTGAATATTGGCGAGATGGCCGGCATCGAATGGGAGGCCCTCGACTTTGCCTGGCCCGTGGCGGTAAAGGATAGTGTGCTCGCTGAAGCCGAGCGAATCATCCATAGGATAGCCCCGAGTGCCCATTGTCGAGATTGTGGACATGACTATCGCCCGGATACATTGTATGAACCCTGTCCCAATTGCGGCAACCCATTTATAGCCTTTACCGCGGGTAAAGAATTACAGATTAAAGCATTGACCATTAGTTAACTAAAAAAGCCTGACCTATGTGTGCCACTTGCGGATGTAGTCAACCCAACGACCCTTATACCTTATTGGAGCCCGGTATGGTCGCTCACGAGCATCATCACCATCACCATGGGCCTGACCATGACCATCATCATCACGACCATGACCATGGCCACCACCACGATCATGGTCATCATCACCATCATCATGAGCATGAGCACAGGCAGCAGCGCACCATTCAGCTTGAGCAAGACATCTTGAGTCACAATAATCTACTGGCCGAAAGGATTAGGGGGTATCTCGAAGCCAAAAATATCATCGCCTTTAACCTGGTCAGCTCCCCCGGAAGCGGTAAGACGGCCCTACTGGAGCGTACCATCAAAGACATTGGCAAAGAAAGACCGATCTACGTGATCGAAGGCGATCAGCAGACCACCAATGATGCCCAACGCATCCTCGACAGTGGCGCTAAAGTAATTCAAGTGAATACGGGCACCGGTTGTCACCTGGAGGCTGATATGGTGTTCAATGCCATCAAGAAACTACAACCGGAAGAGGGATCAATTCTGATGATTGAAAATGTCGGCAATCTGGTGTGCCCGGCACTGTTCGACTTAGGCGAAACCCAACGTGTAGTGATCATGAGCACCACAGAAGGGGAGGACAAACCGCTGAAGTACCCGCACATGTTTACCTCCAGTGATGTATGTATCATCAACAAGACCGATCTCTTACCTTATCTGGATTTTGATTTGGAAAAAGCCAGGCAATACATCCAGCAGGTAAAACCGGATATGGCGATCATTGAGGTAAGTGCCACTAAAGGCGATGGCCTGACAGATTGGTACGACTGGTTGCAGGCGCAAACCCTGCAAATAACGTAGCTATGGCAGCGGCTCACTTCCATATCAAAGGGCGTGTGCAAGGGGTAGGTTTTCGCCCCTTCGTCTACCAGCAAGCACAGGCGCTTGGCCTCAACGGCTGGGTGGCCAATACGCTTAATGGCGTCCATGTGGAGGTGGAGGGAAATGCTGACGCGATTGACAGCCTGTTTCAGCGACTAACCACTTCTCCCCCTCGTTTGGCGAAGATCACAATGGCAGAAAGATACGCTGTCGACTCGAATGGCTTTACCACATTTGAAATTCGAGAAAGTACCATTGACGCAGCACCCGATCTGTTGCTGCCTCCGGATTTTGCGCTGTGTGACAAGTGCCGGGCCGAGTTGACAAATGCGGCAGACAGGCGATACCAGTACGCCTTTATTACCTGCACCGATTGTGGACCGCGCTATTCCATCATCACCGGTTTGCCCTATGACCGACCGCTGACCACTATGGCATCTTTCCAGCCATGTCCAGCTTGTACAGAAGAATACCACAATCCTCTCGATCGCAGACACTACAGCCAGACCAATAGCTGTCCGGATTGTGGTATCACGCTTACGTTTCGGGAAGGGGAAACCACTTCTAGCGAGCAAGAAGCATTGGATAACACTATTCTCGCGCTACAAGCCGGGAAATGTGTGGCCGTAAAAGGCATTGGTGGGTATTTGTTGATGGTGGATGCCACACAGGCAGAGGCGGTGCGTCAACTGCGTACCCGCAAGCAACGGGCACTCAAACCCCTTGCCGTACTCTACCCATCCATTGCACAGGCAGAGGGTGATGTGGCCCTTACGAAGGCAATGAAAGAATACCTCAACAGCCCGGAAAGTCCGATCGTGTTGGCTCCGGTGAAACCACATCCAGCATCCGGTATCGTTAAAGAAGCGGTAGCACCTGATAATCCGTACCTGGGCGTGATGATTCCCTATGCTCCACTCCTGCAGTTAATAGCCAACGCCTTGGATCGCCCTTTGGTAGCTACGAGCGGTAACCTGAGCCATGCTCCAATTGTTTTTGAGGATAATGTGGCCTTTGCTGAGCTCACCCGCTTTGCCGATGGCATACTTTCGCACAATCGAAATATTGTGGTACCACAGGACGACAGCGTGGTGCGCTTTACCGGCTATGAACAACCCATTTGGCTGCGAAGGTCCCGAGGGCTGGCGCCTGGCATAGTACTTCCGGGATTGCCCGATACAGACGAAAACATCCTGGCGCTTGGAGGCGATCTGAAGGCGGCCTTTGCCTTACAAACGCCACAGCAGTTGTACCTGAGTCAGTACTTAGGTGACTTGTCAAGTTGGGATACCCATACTGCCTACGAAAAGACCCTTGAGCACATCTTGTCATTGGCACAGGTCCAACCTGATCGGATCATTGTAGATCAACACCCACATTACTTTGGCCATCAACTGGGACAGGCTTTGTCAGATAAGTGGCAAGTGCCGCTCCATGCCGTGCAACACCACGAAGCCCATGCTGCGGCTCTGCTCACCGAGCACAAGCTTTGGTCATCCGAAACACCCATGCTGGTCTGTAGCTGGGATGGGACGGGTTATCATCAATCCGGCTCGGTCTGGGGTAGTGAGGTGTTTCTCTGGCAGGATCAGGAGCTGTCGCATGTAGCACAATTGCCGGCCTTCCCCATCCTGGCCGGTGATCAAATGGCCAACCAGCCTCGCTTGAGTGCTTTAAGTGCTTTGCACACCTTTGGCGATCCTTCCTTCATTAAGCATGCCTTCACCGAGGAAGAGTGGTCGATCTACCAAACACAGTTCAACAAACAAAAGCAGCCTGTTACAACCAGCATGGGCCGTTTATTTGATGCCGTAGCGGCACTATTGCGTATTCGAAATCACAATGATTTTGAAGCCGATGCGGCCATGCAACTGGAGTTTCTGGCACAGAAAGGTTGGCAAACCTATGGCCAGCAGTTGGCACCTTATCCGATGAATAACATTTTACCACTTTCGCTGGAGACTGTCCTTGAATCCATGCAGCAAGACCTGCAAGACGATGTGTCAGCAGCTAAAATGGCTGTGCGTTTCCACCTGACCCTGGT
>CAJXXO010000289.1 GCA_913062655.1 uncultured Bacteroidota bacterium
CGCCCCGATAATACTGGCCACGGCTGTACCATGAAAGTCTACAAATGGGGTATCGCTTTGAAAGGGGAAATCCCAGCCCCGGTAATCGTCTATCTTACCATTATTGTCATCATCAATACCATTGTTGGGGATCTCATCCCGATTGCGGTAGAGGTTGGGGTCGAGGTCTGCATGAAAGATATCGTACCCGCCATCAATTACGGCTACTACAATCGTATCGCCTGTTGAGGTCACGCCACCGGTGGAGAGGTTCCAGGCACGCTCTGCATCTATGTCCGCACCCGGAGATCCTCCGGTAATACCCGTGTTGTGTAAGGTCCATTGATTGGCGTATTCGGTGTCATTAGGCGCCTTGCGGTATTGTAGGCGATGATTGTACTGGGCAACGGCCACGGCAGGGTGGTCTCGCAATTCGCTCAGTAGCTGGCGCGCAGCAAGGTGTTCTTCATCAAAGTATAAGCGGTAAATCCGCGCATCGTAAGATAAAAGTTGTGCCCGTATACCGTTAGCGTGTGCACTGCCTTCTATTCGTATCAATTCACCAATAGATGCATCCGGCTGGAGCTGCACAATCAACTCCCCCGGTACAATGGATTGACTCCACAGTGCGATGGACGCCATGCCCAACGTGATTGTCAGTAGCCATTTTCTAAGCATCATCGACAAAGTAACGGCAATTCTCCCAGTTTCGTTGTCATAACTACGTAGAAGCTATTGCAAATGGGCGCTTAGCTGGATGACAAATTGCCGGGGTGCCTCCATGATGGCTGGACGCAGTGAGTAGTTATGGTTAAACAGGTTGCGTACAATGCCGCTTATTGTAATCTCTTCATTGAGCTGCCAATCCACATTGATATCCCACACCCAATCGCCCTGGGTCTGCCTGGATCGATAGTTGGCCACGCCTGGAATCAATTGTTCAAAGACAAAATCAATGGCCTCCATGCGACTATAGTAGCGGGTAGCCAACCCCACATTCACCTTTTTGAATTGTGTTTGCACAATAGCATTTGCCGTATGTCGGAATCGGTACTTAAGCACATTTTCATCACTAGAGGATAGGGCGGCAATGCTGTCATTGAAATTTTGGTATTGCGGATCGATGTACACATAGCCGGCCATCAGCCGTATGGGCAATGGGCCGATTGACCCGGTACCGGTTAGGGTGATTTCAGCCCCATTGATCCGCGTATCACCGATGTTTACACTTTGAAAGCCAAACAACGAGCCGTCTGCTCCACCAAAAGTGAATTCCATCATATTCTGATAGGCGGTATGAAATAAGGCCACATCCACAAAGCCCTTCCAGTCGTCTACGGCAAATCCTTGTTTGAGACCTATCTCCGCGCTGTAGCCGGTTTCGCTGGCCAGGTCAGGATTGGGGAATATGCTGATCAGTCCGATATCGGTACGGATGAATTTTTCTGCAATGGTAGGGTAGCGGTACCCCTGACCAAATGACCCACGTAAAAATGTATAGGGGGCCGCCTGGTAATTAGCACCAAACCGAAAAACGGGCCGCGACTCCACTGGCTCGTCATTGATCTGGTTTCGCTCATAGCGGGCACCGGCAATCAGCGTCAAACGTTCCTTAAATTTCTTCTCCACTTGCACATAGGCTGCGGCATTGTTGGATTGATGGGTGGTATCGCCATACAGCTCTGCTACGCTGTACACATATTGGCCCACCAATCCACCCAATATTTGCCAGCCCGACCCCGGGATAGGTTTTGAAAACTGGTACTCCCCATACAGGTAGTCGGAGGCATTGCTTTGATTGGCGTTGGTCTCATTGTCGCTGCGGTAATACCGGGCTTGTAATAAGTGTTTTGTGCCCTGATCAGATACAAATTGGATATATGGGTCCAAGTTGACCCGAAAGGCCTCATTGAGCGACAGCGTGTTGGGCAGGGGTTGGAAGGCGCCTGCTGAATCATTGAGCCACAGGAAAAAATTGGTGGATCGATGTAGCGCGAGGTTACCATTCAGGCCGGCAGTCAGTCCTTTGGCAGAAGGAAATCGATGACGGGTTTGAAAGCTAAACCGGCCCCTTCGGGAATAGTCATCTTCCAGGAAACTGTTTTCCGTATAGCCCTGTCCACCCACGATCAGGTCAACAGCCCCAATACGCTGCCGATGTGAGAAGTTGACGCCACTAAAAGATGGGTAGGCATTGCCAAACCAGCGTTGGTTTTCCTGCCGGGGGGCATCGAACATACCCGAGAAAAACGTAGCCTTGGTTTCAGGTGTAGGGCCAGGGTAGGCGGTACGCAAGTTGATGACCCCATTTAATGCGGCTGACCCATATAGCACTGAGGCAGCTCCCTTGCTGATCTCGACTTGTTCAACATGTTCGATGGGCAAAAATGACCAGTTGGGAAAACCGGCATCCCCCGCCAGGATGGGCATATTGTCGAGTAACACCAATACGCGGCTACCGGCACCATAGCTATACCCCGAACCGCCTCGTATGTTGGGTTGACCATCAATGATCTGCACCCCCGACATGCGCTCCAAGGCATCATCCAGGGAAGGGTTGGCTTGCTGCTCAATTAAATCGGCTGATAGAATATCTAACGATTCTACTACCTCACCCAGTGGTTTGGCATAGCGGCTGGAAGTGACCACTACCTGGTCGAGTAGGGCGGTGGAAGGGCGCAGTCGAATTTCATGGGGGGTTCCTGTTGGCGACAGGATGGTATCGAGGCGTTGATAGCCTACAAAGGAAAACTGAACCGGCTGACCGGTTTGCACCGGCAGCGAGAAGTAGCCCTCTCCGTTGGAAATAGTGCCGGCTCCTGCTGTAAGTACGGTAACGCCCGGAAGCGGTTGACCGGTCGATTGGTCGGTTACCGTGCCGAAAATACCACTTTGACCCTGCATGGAAAATGTGGTGCAGCACCATAGCCACAACACATAAAGCCTTTTTATGCTTGTCATGTGGTTAAAATTAGCGAAAATGGCTGCGTGGATTACCGGTGCTTTTCCTATTTTTCAACCATGAAAACAATAGTTGTTACACTTTTCGCTGTGCTTGGTGCAGTAGGACTACAAGCTCAGCCTTGCACACCCGACACTACCATACAGGCCAATAGCGGGATTTTCCCGGATAGTGCCACCGGCATTCCGCAAGCGTTTGTCAATGTACCATATGAGCAGACGGTCACGATCATTGCTCCATCAGACACACAAGTGGTGGTCATACCGGGTACGCCAGCACAGACGGTTTTGATTGACTCCATCGTACTCGATTCAGTCTATACCATTCCGTCATGGCTTAATGTGGAGTGCGATCCACCCACTTGTGCTTTTGAAGGGGGCAGCTATGGTTGCATTACCTTTTATGGTACGCCACCGGTTGGTGAAGCCAACAAAAGCTACCCGGTCAACTTCATCACCCGGTCCCATGGTCGGCTATTGTTGTTACCCAATACGCCCTTGCCGCCACAGTACGATACTACACTGGCCTATTACACGCTGGCTGTCAATGAAGAACCATTATCGGCAGCAGCCAGCGGCCATATTGAATGGCGCATTTATCCCAATCCGGCCACACACAGCTTTCAGGTAACGGGGCTGGACGCGGCCCAACCGACCCTGCTCCGTGCTTGGGATGGTACTGGACGCCTGGTGCATCAGGAAGAAATTATGCGAAATAGCATAATCAAAACAAAAAATTGGCATTCAGGCGTTTACTGGATTCAC
>CAJXXO010000290.1 GCA_913062655.1 uncultured Bacteroidota bacterium
GGTTCATCTGGTGGTGTATCCGGTGGTGGTGCAGATGGATCGAGCATCAACTTTACTTCGTTAGCTATGGACTCCATGTTGTCAATGGTGCCCTTTTGGCGAAAACGAGTGTAGTAATTGTTCGGGAAAGCTAAAAATATGTGCAGATGCTTGGAATAGGTGATATAGATGGCAAAAGCAAATATGCCTAAGATGTGCCCCCACCATCCAATCCGCTCAATGGCGATCAAAGTGGATTGCGACAAGCCTTCAAACATTGGCATAAGGGCGCCTGACACTAAGAACGTATCGGTTTGCGTATAGTGATCCGCTCCCATCTCCTGTAGCTGCAGGTCAGCAGTATTCATGGAAAGAAAAAAGACCATCAATACCACCTCTATGACCAAAATGAGGGTGGCATCGGTCTGTGGCCATTGTGTCATTTCCCGGCCAAAAAAGCGCTTCAGTCGCATCACCCACCTGCGCAACAAAAAGACAACACAAGCCAGAATCACCAAAACAGCCAGTATTTCAAATGCACTGATGAAGGGGGCGTAGGCGCCTCCCATAAGGCCGGCAAAGAGTCGATGCTGACCGGTAATCCCGTCTAGCACGATCTCCAATACCTCGAGATTGATTATGATGAATCCGACATAAATCATGAAGTGAAAGATAGCCGGCACTATGCGCTTAAACATTTTCTTTTGCCCCAAGGCAAAGAGCGCCATGTGCTTCCACCTTTTTGCCGGCTCATCTGTTAGATCTTCCTTCTTGCCCAGCAGAATATTACGCCTGATAAAGCCAATTCGCTTCACAAAAAAGAATCCGGCAACGGCTGCTGCAACAATAAATGCGATTTGCTGTATAAGCATAGGGTTAATGCGTTGTGAGTTCCGACTAATTTACGCACTAATTTGCCGTCTTTATAGCGCTTTGCAGAAGCGAACTGTGGAAAATCAGTGCCCTTTCACTCAGGTATTGACATGAATTTAACTCTCTCAAAAAGCTATAGTTGAATGATACGCCCTATCTTTTGGAAGTCAAATCACCGTTTCATGTTGCGCTCCAGCCTTATCTTACTATTGCTGCTGTCTAGTCAATTCAGTTTTGGTCAGCTCGGGATTCATCTCACTCGTACTTTGGATGACCTTGACCCAAATGCAGTTATATCGATAATGGCTGAAGGCGATACAGAACAAATGGCTTTTACCATTGACGAGTACAATGGCGTATTCAAATACGCTTACGGCAATATTGCTGCATTGCGCTTACCGGTAAAGGAGATCGAACGCTTTGCCCGGCAACCATTTGTGCTTCGGGTAGAGCGGCCGGTAGCGCCCCCGCATCTACTGGATGATATGACGGTGCAACATGTGAATGCTGACTCTGTCTGGCAAGGGTTAGGCGATCTGCCTCAGGGCTTTAAAGGGGACGATGTAGTGATTGGCTTTTTAGATACGGGGATCGATATCAATCACCCAGATTTTAGAAATGACGATACCACTACGCGGGTGATGCACATCTGGGACCAAACTCGCCCTACCAATGCGAATACGCCTGTACAGTACGGCTATGGTCAGGAATGGGACAGCACCGCTATTCAGGACGGCTTATCCAGCCATAGCGATGGCAATAGTCATGGCACAAAGGTGGCTGGGATAGCAGCAGGCAACGGTAAAATGGATTCCAATTACCAGGGCATAGCGCCTGAATCGGATATCATCATTGTCGAGATCGCCTTCAACAATGATTTCCTGAGCAATGTAGCAGATGGTATCGATTACGTACTGCGTAAAGCCAAAGACCTGGGCAAGCCGGCTGTGATCAATGCCAGCCTGGGCACCTACTTTGGCTCCCATGACGGATTGGATGTCACCGCTCGATTGATAGACAACATGCTGGCAGAGGAGCCGGGAAGAGCCTTGGTATGTGCAGCCGGTAATGCAGGCAATACCCGCTTCCACTTAGGGTATGATCTGTCTGCTGATACCAACTTTACCTGGTTTACCTATTTCAACCAACTGGGGTTTGCCTACTTCCAGTTTTATGCGGATATCGATCAATTTGATTCCGCCTATTTCAGTATTGGTGCCAATCGCCCGGGCGATTGGAGTGAGGCGGGAGAAACCGCTTGGTTGAATCTAACAGAGGATTTTACCTATCAGAACAACCTGGCTTTTAGAGCCTTCGATCTGACAAATGCCAATAATGATCGACTTGCACAGTTGGAACTCTATGTAGAGCGCAGCCAGGGCCGCTATGTGGTAGATGTGGTGGTGGCACCAGATACCAATACCCTGCTTTTCTCTTTTCAGACCACCGGTCAGGGCCGGTTCGATAGTTGGAGTAGCCAAAGCCTGACCGGTACCTCCAACTTCAGAGGGGGAAACCTACCCGACACAAATGCTTACCCTCCCATACGCTACTACAAAGGACCCGATGCAGTAAATACCACGGTAAGCAGTTGGGCCTGCTCGCCCAACGTGATAACGGTGGGTAGTTTTGTCAATCGTACTTCATGGCCCAACTACCGGGGTGATACGACAACCCGTTCTGGCACCACCAGTGCTTTTCACCCCGCCTCCAGCGTGGGCTACACGCGTACCGGCCATATAAAGCCGGATGTAGCTGCACCCGGACAATTGATACTGACCACCAGCACTTTGGGGCAGCTCAATACACTGCGCAGTGCGCGTCCGCAAGATGTAGCGCCTAGTGGATGGCACTCCATATTTAATGGCACCTCAGCAGCCTCGCCCATTGTGGCTGGAGGGGTGGCTTTATACCTGGAGCGCTACCCAGACTCGCCAGTTGAGGAGGTCATCACGGCACTACAAGCTATGGCCCGTGCAGATGATTTTACCGGCTATGCCCTTCCCGATTCGGCCTGGGGGTATGGAAAAGTGGATGTTTACCAAATGCTGAATGTGATCAAAGGGTGCATGGATACGGCCGCAACAAACTACAACCCGCAAGCCGTGTTGCCGGGCGATACTTGCTTGTATCCCCCACCGGTGGGTGTAGCCCAACCTACAGCCAGTCCTGATCTGAAGATATGGCCGCAACCTATGCGCCAAACGCTACAGCTACAATGGTCTGCTGATTGGCAACCAGATGCCTGGACCATTTTTGATGCCACGGGTCGCAGGATAGCACACGGGACCATCAACGGCCCCGGCCCCTTGCAGATCAATCGCAAAGGGTGGGCAAACGGTCTCTACTTCGTAAGTTTGTACAGTCGTGAACAACGACTGATTACCCGAAAGCTACTGATGCAATAATTATGGCAGAACGCAGTATCATCCTGGAGCCCGTGAAAATTCGCCAGAAACTGGAGCGCATGGCGTATGAAATCTACGAGGAGCACTGCGATGAAACCGACCTGTTTCTGGTAGGTGTAAATAATAAAGGGTACTTGCTGGCGCAGCAATTACTTGACATTCTGCAATCTATCTCACCCCTTCAGATCAAACTATTGCACGTGGTGCTGGATCCTAGTGCCCCTACCGAAAAGCCCATTCAAGCCGAACTGGGTGACTGGATCAATGATAAGCCCGTGGTAATTGTAGACGATGTGGCCAATACTGGCCGTACATTGCTTTTTGCCATGAAGCCCTTCCTGGAGTACTTGCCTAAAAGCATTCAGATTGCCGTTTTAGTAGACCGGGAACACAAGCAATATCCTGTAGCCACCGATTTTGTTGGGCTGTCACTGTCCACCAC
>CAJXXO010000291.1 GCA_913062655.1 uncultured Bacteroidota bacterium
CTCGCGGCAGAAGGTCCACTTCAAACCGGTAGGGAAGCCTGCCCCGCCTCGACCGCGCAGCTCTGAGCCACGCACTTCGTCCAGTACATCGTTTGGTGTCATCTGCTTTAGCTTGGCTTCTATAACCTGGCCCGGCTCATAGTCCGGATCCAGCAGTGGCCCCACTCTGCGAATATGATTGCGCACGGTGGTTTGCATGAGTGGATGCGCATTTTTGCCATCCCCGAAAGTGGTGCGCTGTATCTCTTGCAATGGCAGGCCTGCACGTATATCCCGGATAATCTCTTTGGCCCGATAAGGGGTGAGCGCTGGAAAAACCACGTTATTGATTAAGGCAGCCGGCTCCTGGTCGCTCATGCCGATACATGGCGTGTAAAAGAGACCAATGCCCCCATCGGCTGTTACCTCGCCAAATCGGCAGCCCACCGCCTCCTCGAAGGCTTTCGCTACTTCACGTTGCCCCATCATGACTGACACTACGCTATCGTTGAGATAGATGGTGTACTCACCACGCGGCTCCGTACTGAGAAAGTGGTAAAACGAAATGGTACGCTCCACATCAGCCACAGAAAGGCCCAGTGCAGAGGCCAGGATCAGGATGGCATCTGGGGGAATATATCCTTCCCGATCCTGGATAAACAAGGCGATATCTAATAATCGGCTCTTGTCATATTCAAAGGTGCGTAGGGCTGTTTGTGCGGTGTCCCGTTTCATACCGGGGGCTTTTGAGTGGAGACTAAAGCTCTGCCTTAGCGGGCAGAATTTCAATGACTTAGGTTAATGGCTAGAAATATCCGTACTCATTGTACAGCTTGCGTAAGGCATCGCTTACATTGTCAAAGTCCAGATAGTGCTTATTACAGGCCCATCGTGAGCAGAGGTACAACCGTCCGCCATGATCCATTGCAAACGGTATCATGGTGGATTGGCACTCGCGGCAGCGGATGTCGCTGGTGAGTTCTTTTTCACAGTGGGGGCAAAACAGCCGAATATGGTCGCCCTTCTTGAGCGGGATTGCCGAATAGTGATCCATACAGCCGTAAAACGAGCAAATATTGATCTGTCCACGCTCTTCCCCATGTTGCACAATGAGCTTGACAGTGGGTTTGTCGTGAATGGTGCGGTACGGATCCATCAGGGAAGTACCGCAGTTAGGACATTTCACATTGAGGGCGATACTCTTATCCATACGATACTATTTTGCTGAACGTATGGCAAACTACTACACACCCCGCCCTCTTTTGATGACTTAGGTTACTCTGGTGCGTTTAATTATTTCCTCAGGCCTACCAGGCCCAACGGGTCAGTCGCCAAAAAGAAAGGTCAGCCCCCCTTCTTACCCGCTTTCGTCTTGGCGTGGAGAAGCTCTTTCACGGGTACGATTGTCTTCATCATTCCAAAGAGCACAGTGGCTTTGTCTTTATGAATCTCCTGAACTATCCCTTTTTGCCGGGCATTGCGCATCCGTACTTCATCACCGGTGGTGATAGGTTTTCGAGGCCTATCTTTCCTGGATGATGTCTTTTTATGGCTCTTTTTCTGGGTAGGCTTGGCTTGCTGTTGCTTTCGCTGTTCTTTTTCTGCTTTACGCGCCTGTTCCTTTTCACTGGCCATAATGATGCGTTTCAGCAGCTCCTTTTTGTCTTTGCTTTTTTCCCAAAAGGTCAGCAAGGCTTCGTACTTCTTCCCTTTCTCGATCAACTTTTTATTGTCAGTAAAGTTGAGGGCCGCTTCCCGCTCGGCCAGTCGAGCCGCTTCTGCTTCCTTATCTGCTATCTCCTTGCGCAGTCTCGACTTTTCCTGTTGTAGCAGATGCGTCTCCTTATTCAGTTTGTTCTTTTTCGTCTGCAAGGTGATCAACAGCTTGTCCAATTTCACTTTGCGTTGATCCAACTTCTCTTTGGCGCGATCTATCAGGGGTGTAGGCAGCCCAATCTTCTGCGCTACTTCGAAGGTGTAGCTACTGCCCGGTTGTCCCATAGAAAGCTGGTACTTAGGCAACAAGGTCTCTTCATCAAACAGCATACAGGCATTCCGCATATGGGTATGCTCCTCCGCTTGAATCTTGATGTTGGCATAGTGGGTGGTGAGCAATCCATAGGCTTTGGTATCCACCAGATCCTCGAGGATGGTCTCCGCCATGGCACCGCCCAGCTCCGGGTCTGAACCAGTACCAAACTCATCGATAAAGAAGAGGGTGTATTTATTGGCATGCAACAAGAAGTGCTTCATCTTTTGCAAACGCGAACTGTATGTACTCAGCTCGTAGGCAATCGATTGATCATCTCCAATATCGACAAAGAGTTGATCGAATATGGACAACTCCGACCATTCCTCTGCTGGTATGAGCATGCCAGACTGCAACATGATCTGTAGGAGTCCAACCGTTTTCAAGGCAATGGATTTGCCCCCGGCATTGGGACCACTGATCACCAGAATGCGATGCTCCGCATCTACTTCCACCGTAGTGGGCACGGTTGTTTTCTCTTCCGCTTTGTTTTGCAAATACAAGACGGGGTGGTAGGCATTGAATAGACGCACCACCTGGCCATCTTGTAAGATCGGCTTACTGGCATTCAACTCCAGTGCCAACTCCGCCTTGGCCTGTGTAAAATCCAGATAGCCCAAGGCAAACTCGTAGGACACCAACATGGGGTAGTATTGCCGAACCTCGTTTGTCAACTGAGTGAGTATGCGAAAGACCTCCTTCTTCTCGCGCTGCTCAGTTTCGAAAATATCATTGTTCAGGCCTACCAATTCGCCCGGTTCTATAAAAGCCGTACCGCCAGATTCCGATAGGCCATGCAGGGTTCCATTGATCTTCCGCTTGTTTTCAGCCGTTACGGCCAGTACGCGCCTATCATTGTAGAAGCTTTCATCAAATTCGCGCAGCCAACCCAGTTTCCGGTATTTACGCACCGCTGCCTCGAATACCTTGTTGGATTGTGCCCGCAAAGCACTCAAGTCTGCCCGGATAGCCGAAAGGGCTTTCGAGGCATTCGACTTCACCAGTCCGTTGGGCTCCAATATTTTGTTGACTGCGTGCACCAGACCTTTGGCCTTATCGAGGGACTGCACCACCTGATACAGGGAAGGGTAGAGTTCCTGTTTTTCCGTCAGGAAGCGGATAACATTAAGCGCCACTTCTGCGACCACCCGCAACTTGATTAGTTGTTTGCCTTCCAGCACTGCGTTGGGTACGCTCAACAACTGCAGCTCACGCTCCACATTTGGAAAATGGTAATCGGGAAAGGCCATGCCATTCTCCCGGATAGTCTTAAATTCCTGCGTCTGTTCCAACTCCAGCTCGATCTGTCCCTTATCGAGTGACGGCTGCAGGTCTTCCGCCAGCCGCTTACCCTTTTCACTGCGGCAATAGCCTTGCAAGCGGTCGAGAATGACCGGAAATTCAAATCGGGACAAGGTATCTGCCGGATAGTACCGCATAGCGCAAAGTTCTGTAAATGCGGGAGAATAACGGTGGCACAAATGGAGTGTTCGGTTGTACGGGAAAAGGAGATCGCTTAAATAGGGGGTTATCCATCAAAAACCTATTTTTAGCGCATGAAGTTTTTCCCTCCCAAGCAAGAGGTTGTGGCAAGTAAACACACGGGTTTGGGCACCTTTGGCGGGGGGTTCCCGCCCAGTATACTTACCAT
>CAJXXO010000292.1 GCA_913062655.1 uncultured Bacteroidota bacterium
CAGCCGATAAGGTGATGGTAATGGTTTACGTAAATATGGCTAACACCACTCCAGGCGATACAGCTTATATTGCCGGAGGTGCTGAATGGGGGGTAGCAGGAGACTACCCATTGGTTGACCCTGACACGAATGGCGTATATACTGGTGTTTTCCTTAGAGATACTGCAATGACCAGCCAGTATACTTTTCTGAATGATTTCTGTCCTGGTTGGTCATGTAAAGAGAACATTGCGGGCCAGCCTTGTGCCGCAGGTCAGTTTAATGACCGCGTAGCACACCAACCACTACGCGCTGATACTATAATCAATACATGCTACGGAGAATGCTCAGATGATGGTACCTGTACACCATTAACACAACCCGCCAAAGTGGTATTTCAGGTAGACATGAGTCGCTACAGTGACACGGCTACCTTTGGATATGTAAATGTAAGTGGTACGCTGAATGGTTGGTGTGGCGACTGTGCGCAAATGAGTGACCCGGATGGGGATGGCGTTTGGACCGATACCTTGGAGCTACAAGCAGGCACGTATGAGTTTAAGTATTCTATAGATAATTGGGCCGATCAGGAAGAGTTGGATCCAACGACTGACGATTCTTTGTGTACTTTAACCTCTGGTACCTTTACCAATCGGATTATAACCGTAGGTAACAATGACACTACCCTGGCGGTAACTTGCTTTGCTGAATGCACAGCTTGTGAGCCGGTGGGTATTGAAGAAAATGAGGCCACTCCGTTCTCCCTGTTTCCTTCCCCAAGCAAGGGTATGATTACATTGTCCATAGCTACAATTACCGATAATATGCAGGTTGAGATACTGGATGCCTTCGGTAGAGTAGTACAACAGCATCAAGTTAGCAATTCCGTTTCTACATATGATGTGTCCTCTTACGCGAATGGTATTTACTTCATGCGAATTTTGCATGAAGGCAGCAGTACTACTAAGCGCTTTTTGTTATTGAGATAGTTGAGGAGCATTCATGGGCAATCGAGGCGCGCTCTTTTCACGAAGAGCGCGCTCGATTACCAAACCCAAAAAAAGTAAACCGTGCAATATTTTACTACTACTTTACTCGCCCTACTGTGCTCGTTCTCCCTGGCAGCACAAATAGAGGTAACCGGAGTCGTAACGGATAACAATGGGCAGCCCTTGCCGGGTGTTACGGTACTGGAATTAAATACTACCAATGGTACCGCTACCGATATGGATGGTAACTACACCATAACGGTGCCGGAAGATGCCACCCTTTACTTCAGTTTCATTGGTTTCCAATCGCTTGAGGAGCCTGTCAATGGTCGTCAATCGATCGATGTGACCTTGGCAAGTGAATCACAGTTTTTGGATGAACTTGTAGTAGTAGGGTATGGTACGCAAAAGAAAAGTGTAACCACAGGGGCCATTTCAAAGGTGGATGCTGATGACCTGGAGAGCATGCCCAATGCACGATTGGAGCAATCCTTAGCGGGAAGAGCTTCAGGTATCACTATTACCTCCAATTCAGGTCAGCCGGGTGCAGCGGCCACAGTGCGCATCCGCGGAACCACCACCATCAACAACAGTGACCCACTCTACGTGGTAGATGGTGTGCCTATCAACGGTGGTATAGAGTACCTCAACCAAGGCGATATTGAATCTATCGAGGTGCTAAAAGATGCTGCATCAGCAGCTATTTATGGTGCACGGGCAGCCAATGGCGTTATTTTGGTGACCACGAAAACGGGAAAGAAAGACCAAATGTCCGTCAATTACAATGCTTATTTTGGCGTACAGTCTCCCTGGAAAAAGCTTCCCCTCCTCAATGCGGAGGAGTATGCCATCTTAATGAATGAGTCATCTGCTGCAGCCGGTAATGGTATTATCTTCGAAAATCCAGAAGCATTGGGAGAAGGTACCGATTGGCAAGATGCTGTTTTTAACTACAATGCCCCTATTCAAAACCATGATATAAGTCTGACTGCTGGTTCAGAGCGAAGCGACTATTTTGTATCCTTTAGTATTTACGACCAAGCCGGCATTGTCTCAGATGATGATTCACGGTTTCAACGGTTTACCGGGCGGTTCAACTCCAACCACAAGATTTCTGACCGCATTCGCTTTGGCAATAACCTCAGTTTTACACGAGTTGGCTCGCGAGGGGTGGCGGAAAACACAGAATTTGGCTCACCCTTGAGTCGGGCCATCAATCTTGACCCGATAACACCGGTATACGAAACGGATCCTGCCGAATTGGCCAAGCCAAAATACACCAACTTCGAGGTGGTATCCGATGAAAATGGGGTGTTTGGTATTTCCGACTACGTAACCTCAGAAATCGTTAATCCTGTAGCCGCATTGGCGGTGCAAAATAACGTAGGGTGGAGTGATAAGCTAGTTGGTAACCTCTATGGAGAAGTGGATATTATTGAAGGGCTGACCTTCCGTTCCAGCTTTGGCTTTGACATTGCCAGTTGGGGCGGAGAAAACTTTGTGCCCGTTCACTATCTGAATGCCACCAATCGTATCGATGTCAACAGTTACTCTCGTAACCAGAACCGCGGATTCTACTATATCTGGGAAAACACGCTCCGCTACGAGAAGAGATATGGCGACCACAATGTGAGCCTATTAGCCGGTACCGTGGCTGAACGCAATGCCGGTGAAGGTATTGGTGGTACCATTTTCGATATTCCTGTCACCGATCCTGAAGATGCCTCCCTGGCTTTTCCTACACCAGGCGAAACACAAGCTTTCTTCGGCTTTGAGTACTTGAATACATTGGCTTCTGTACTGGGACGAGTGCAGTACAATTACAAGGAAAAATACCTTGCGACTGTAATTCTGCGTAGAGACGGTACCTCCAGATTTGGATCCAACTACAAGTTTGGCTTTTTCCCTTCAGTAGCGTTGGGATGGGTTGCCTCTGATGAAGCCTTCCTGGCAGGCAGTGATGTGATTAACTTCTTAAAGGTAAGGGCTTCCTATGGCGTAAACGGTAACGATAAGATAGGCGACTTCCGCTACATATCAACTGTAGGCGGTGCACGTAACTACACTTTCGGCTTTGACGAAACACTGGTAAACGGGGTGAGCCCCAATGCCATCGCCAACCCTGATTTGCGTTGGGAGCAGACTACGCAAATCAATATCGGTGTGGATATGGTATTCTTGAAGGACTTCACGGCTACCTTGGAGTACTTCAATAAGAATACCAGCGATATGTTGCTCGATATTGTAGTACCCGGCTATGTGGGTAATAATGGCCCGGTCGGCAATATCGCTTCCATGACCAATAATGGGGTTGAATTTGAATTGGGCTACAACCGCACCATCGGTGAGTTTGTCCTCGATTTTGGAGGTAATGTATCCTTCATTCAGAACGAAGTCACCTTCCTGGGGGAAGACAAAGAGTTTTTGCCCGGGCAGGTATTTAGCCCGCAAAGCTTAGAAATAACACGTACCCAGGTAGGCTTTCCTATCGGTTTCTTCTTCGGCTTTGAAACGGATGGCATTTTCCAAAATCAAGAAGAGGTGGATGCCTACGTGAACGATGCCGGTGAGCCACTCCTGCCAGACGCGGCTCCGGGTGACTTCCGTTTTGTGGACGTAAACGGTGATGGTATTATAGATGCTGATGACCGTACCTATTTGGGTGACCCTACTCCGGATGTGATTTACGG
>CAJXXO010000293.1 GCA_913062655.1 uncultured Bacteroidota bacterium
GGGCAAATCATCGCCCGTGGACACAACATGACCGAGCAACTTACCGATGCCACTGCTCATGCAGAGATGATTACATTGACGGCTGCTTCAGAAGCACTAGGGAGCAAATACTTACGCGATTGCACATTGTATGTCACGCTGGAGCCATGCCCGATGTGTGCCGCTGCCCTCAAGTGGGCACAGTTGGGGCGAATCGTCTATGGCGCTGCAGACGAAAAGAGTGGCTATTTGCGCATCAGTGAAGGGTTGTTGCACCCTAAAACGGAGATCGAACAAGGGGTGCTCGCCAAAGAAAGCCTGGCTCTCATGCAGGCCTTTTTTAGGGCCAGGCGCTCGGAGTCCAAAAAGTAGAACGCATATGAACTATTTCTACAGGGTCAGGTTTACGATTACGAACTGATTACACAGATTCTCTAATCCAAAAAATACAATCAACTATGGCATTTCAATTACCTGATCTGCCCTACGCACACGATGCGCTGGAGCCACACATTGACGCGAAAACAATGGAAATTCACCATGGCAAGCACCATGCAGGCTATACCAACAAGCTGAATGCAGCTATCGAAGGGACCGATCTTGACGGGAAGTCTATTGAAGATATCCTCGCTAATGTATCACAGCATAGCACTGGGGTGCGCAACAATGGTGGTGGATTCTACAACCACGATCTCTTCTGGAAGGTGATGGGCCCCAACGGGGGTGGTCAGCCTACCGGTGAACTGGCCGATGCAATCAATGATGCCTTTGGCTCTTTTGACAAGTTTAAGGAAGAGTTCAGCAACGCTGCTGCAACTCGTTTTGGTTCAGGCTGGGCTTGGCTGATCGTACAGGACGGCAAGCTGAAGGTGACCTCTTCTCCCAACCAGGATAACCCATTGATGGATATTGCTGACGAGAAAGGTACACCTATCCTGGGATTGGATGTGTGGGAGCACGCCTATTACCTGAACTATCAGAACCGCAGACCGGATTACATCGCTGCGTTCTTCAACGTTATTAACTGGGACGAAGTAGCGCGCAGATACGCAGCTGCGAAGTAAACCGACCCGGGTTACCAGATACCAAAGGCTCACGTGAGAACACGTGAGCCTTTTTTAGTGGATAAGTGGAGTGTATAAGTGGATGAGTGGATGAGTGGATAAGTGGATGAGTGGATGAGGATGTCACTATGACGATATACCGATAACCGCAGAGCACCGTTACCGTCTCTATTTCCCCTATTTTCCTGAACTGCCTTACCCTGCTACTCCTTATCCTTATATGCGATACGTACTACTTATGTTATCTCTCCTTTCTTTCGTTGGCTGCAAAACTTATCCGCCCCTGGAGACCGTTCCAGAGGTAGACCTGGAGCGCTATGCCGGCAAGTGGTATGAGATCGCTTCGATACCCACCAGTTTTCAAAAAGGGTGTCATTGCACCACAGCGGAATATGAGTTGAAAGACGGCTATGTGCGCGTGATCAACACGTGCCGAAAGAACAGTGTGGAGGGCGAGATTGACCGGGCAAAAGGTAAGGCCTTTGTCGTAGATGGCAGCAACAATGCCCAACTCAAAGTGCAGTTCTTCTGGCCTTTCCGGGGCGATTACTATATCATCGACCTGGCCGAAGACTACAGCTACGCGTTGGTCGGTTCGCCTAGCCGCGACTACCTCTGGATCTTGAGTCGGACGCGCACGCTACCGCAAGACACCATCGATCAACTAACAACCACCGCCCAACAAAAAGGCTTCGACCCCAACCGCCTGCGCTTTACAGAGCAGGCCAACTGCCAGTAAATACAGGTCTCAACGAGGATTATCTCTTATTAGGTTTGCACCATAACTTTCAACCTTCAACTTTCAACTCGAAACGGCACCTGCGGTGCCCATTGACAATCGTCATTCCTTGCCCGGTTGTACTTTTCTACTTTAGCCCACGTTGTCATTGTGTTTGACGTATTCATTTTACCCAACAACTTTATTATGCGTTTAAGTAAAACCACACCCCTGATCCTATTGCTTCTCCTCATCGTAGCTGCTTGTAAAAAGAACCGTCCCGAAGGCGAGCAGCTCGATTTCAATACCATGGTACAAGATGAAGTGACCTTTACCGTGAATCCTTCCGGCAAGGCGCCTTTGACGGCCCTGCTTGAGCTTAAAGCAGAAGAGCCCTCTATTGTGGAAGTAACGGTGGAAGGCGATGCGCCCTTGACGCGAACTTCCGAGCAGTATGGTTTCCAGCAAGCCTATCCGGTATTGGGCCTTTACCAGGGCAACAATACGGTGACTGTCAAGGTCATTGACGATCGGGGCAATTATGGCAGCCAGTCTTTCACGGTGACCACCGACTCCTTGCCCGACTTTATTCCGGAGCCATCCATGGTGGCTGTCAATGAACCCATGATGGCAGAGGGATGGAATTTCTGTGAGGTGTCCATTGGCACAGGGGGTGTTTTTAAAAGTTATCCAATTGTAGTAGATCAAAACGGTGACATCCGTTGGGCGCTCGACTGTTTCGATTATCCCGGCATCATGTTTCCGTGGCGCCTATTGTCGAATGGTCATTTGATGAGCGGGGTATACGAAAATCTCTATGAATTTGACTGGATGGGCTACGAGGTGCGCACGCTTCCTATTCCAGGTTATTTAGTACACCACGAAATTCAGGAGATGCCTAATGGCAACTTGCTTGTAGCGGTGGATAAAATGGGCCTGTCAACTATCGAAGACCATATAATTGAGATAAGTCCGAACGGACAATTGATCCAGGAGTGGGATATGCGCGAGATTCTGGACATGAAGCGGCAAGACTTGGTGCCAGATACCATGGATTGGTTTCATATGAATGCCATCTTTTACAGTGAATCGGATGACTGTCTCATTATTTCGGGTCGGAATCAGGGTATCGTGAAGGTCAACCGGGCGAATGAACTGCAATGGATATTGGCTCCCCACAAAGGCTGGGGCAAAGCGGGTATCGATGGCAACGGTCATGAAACATCCGACTATTTGTTGACAGCCGTGGATGGATCCGGACAACCTTATCCTGCTGCTGTACAGGAGGGCACTACTTTGCACCCGGATTTTGACTGGTCATGGGGGCAACATACACCCATGTTGCTAGACAACGGCAATATTTTCGTATACGACAATGGCTTTAATAGAACATTTATCCCTCAAAATCCAACCTATAGCCGTGCCGTGGAATACCGCGTCAATGCAGACCAAATGACGGTACAGCAAAGCTGGCAATATGGTGAATCGCGGGGTACGGAATTATACTCTCCTATCATCAGCGATGTAGATGTACTCAGCAACGATAACCGAATGATGACCTCGGGCATTATGTTTGACCCCAACCAGCCCTATGCAAGGGTGGTGGAAGTCACCTATCCCGACAAGGCCGTAGCCAGCGAGCTCAACCTCAACTTCAAGAACCAGCTCGGTTCCGGCACCTTTGCCTGGGGCGAGTTTGACATCTGCTACCGTGCCGAACGGGTAGATTTTAGTGATTTGTAAGAAACCTCACACACATAATGGAAAGCCGCCTATCATTTTGGTAGGTGGCTTTTTGCTTTTAAAGGATGTCTTATTTACAACTTCCCCACCATCTTCTCCGGCCGCACGTAGCGGTCAAATTCCTCTTCGGTTAGCAGCGCCAGTGCCA
>CAJXXO010000294.1 GCA_913062655.1 uncultured Bacteroidota bacterium
TTTTCCAGCACCACCTGGTGGATGATGCCTGCACCCGGCTTCCAGAAGCCGATGCCATACTTATTGGAAACACTTTGCAGGAAGTTAAAGACTTCATTGTTCTTGTTCAACGCTTCCTGCAGGTCTTGGTCAGCTCCTACGCGCGCCTGGATCAAGTGATCGCAGTGTACGGTAGAAGGAACCGCTACTTGCTTTTTACCGGCCAACATGAATTGCAGCAACGCCATTTGTGCAGTAGCATCTTGCATGGCCACGCGGTCTGGTGCGAAGTTGACATAGTCTTTCGCTCGTCCAAAAGCTTCTACCGCTTCCGGATCGTAGAGGTGGGCATATAAGATCTTCTCGCTCAGGGTCATCGGGCGACCCAATACTTCACGTGCTTTAGCGATGCGTTCAGGAAGTTTTTGGTACACTTCCTTTATCATGTCGATATCAAATACCATGTTGTACCGTTTTAAAGGTTGTTAATTTCCGTGCAAAATTAAGGATTCCAATCCGCTTTCCTCCGGTATCAAGTATCTTTAAGCAGAACTAGTTCAGACACTTGTCTATGGGGCTTCGCGAGAATATTCGGCAGGCATTTCGGTCCATTCGGTCCAATCGATTGCGTACCTTCCTGACCATTGCCATTATTGCGTTTGGCATTACTGCGCTTGTGGGTATCCTCACGGCTATGGATAGCATTACCAATAGCATTAATAGCAACTTCGCCTCAATGGGCGCCAACACCTTCAACATCCAGCAGATTGATCCCGATTTTAACAGCCGGGCCGAGCAGGCCAACGTGAAACGGGTCAGTTATAAAGAAGCACAGCTTTTTAAAGAGCGCTACAATTTCACTGAGGTGGTGAGCGTAAGTACGCTTGCCTCTATGCTGGCCACCGTAAAGTATGGAGGTGAAAAGACGAATCCCAATGTCTTTATTTATGGCGTGGATGAAAATTACCTTGCTACAGGCGGGTACGATATCGGTATGGGGCGCAACTTCTCCGACTTTGAATTGCAGTCGGGTACCAACGCTATCATTATTGGTAACGACATTTATGAGCGGCTCTTCAAGCAAGGGCAAGATCCGATCAACAAATACATCTATGTCGGTAACATTCGATATAAGGTGATAGGAGTATTGGAGAGTAAGGGCAGTGGGCTTTTTGGTGCTGGAGATAATTTAGGGCTGGTAACCATCAGCAATGCCCGTAGCCGTTTTGCCAATCCGAATGGTCGCTGGGTCATAAGTGTAAAAGTGGAACGCCCGGAAATGCTCGATGCTGCGATCGGTGAAGCGACAGGGCTGTTTAGAAATATTCGTAGGCTAGACATCAAAGACGATGACAACTTCGAAATCAATCGAAGTGATAGCCTGGCGAACAACCTCATTGAAAACCTGCAGATGGTGGCCCTGTTGGCCGGGGTGATCGGTTTTATTACCTTGATCGGGGCGGCTGTAGCACTGATGAATATCCTGCTCGTTTCGGTTACGGAGCGGACGAGAGAGATCGGGGTAACCAAGGCGATTGGAGCCAAGAAGAGCACCATTAGACGGCAATTCTTGATTGAGGCGCTGGTTATTTGTCAATTGGGTGGCTTATTGGGTATCGTACTCGGTATTCTGGTAGGCAATATTGTCTCCATTTTCCTGGGCAGCGCTTTTGTGATCCCTTGGCTATGGATCTTTGTTGGGGTGAGTTTGTGCTTCCTGGTTGGTGTTATTTCCGGCATATACCCGGCCATTAAGGCATCCAATCTGGACCCTATCGAGGCGTTAAGGTATGAGTGATTAGTAGTAAGTAATTAGTAGTGAGTAGTGGGTAGTGGGTACTTGAAGTGGCTGGTTTAGAAGTAGATGGGGTAGAATCTTACTTGTCCGTCACTATCGAGCATGAGGGCGGGTGCCGGTATTTTGATCAGGTTAACCATGCCCAACAGTGTTTTTACCCACGGCTTTCGGGAAGGAATACGACTCAGGTCCACATCCAGCGACAAATAGTATTGTCTGAGCCGGGGTATGTCACTTCTATCGATGAACGCATTGGGCGGACAGTCACCGCTGCTGCACCAACGATTTTCCTCAGCTCCATATAACCCATCTGCACCGTATCCTACTGCCACATTGAGCCATTTGGGCCACCAATGATCCTTCGGAAGAAAGCTGGCTACATTAGTACTGGCCCAAACGGTAAGGGCGTTGTAATCCTTCAGCACCAATTCAGCGATGGTGGTGCCATATAAACTACGGGTTCGCTCTTCTAATCCCGCTGGAATGGATTGCGGAAAGGCAGAAATTTTAAGTTGGATGCGTTGTTCCTGCCAGGCCAGCTCTTGCCCAATAGCCAAACCGCTGCCCAAGCCATTGAACAGCAAGTCGTATGCAGAGGCGCCCCATTGTGTGGAGTAGCCATCGAGCCACTCCACGGACGACAGCATAAGAAAGCCCACCGATCCGCCAACCAATGCCGCCTTTCTTTGTGGCATACCGGTCCACCGATACATTTTACCTACCCAATAGCTGAAAAAGTACCCGTTAAATACGTGCCCGGCCTTGTCCATCTGCAGCCAGCCGTTCCAGTCGTTTTTCCAGTGCCAGGGTCCGCGTGGGTAATCCTTGTACCAGTACTCGTTTAGGGCAACGAGTGCCCCCCCAAATGTGGCGGACATCCCACCGGTTACGGTCCAGAAACGGGTAGAGGAATAGGCAGGAGCAGGTTCCAGCCAATGCCGCTCTTGTACCGACTGAGCATGCAATGTGTAGCTCAGGCACAACAGCAGGCCTACCATCAACAAACGGTGCATCCTGGAAAGATACACGTTCTTAGTCAGCCAATAGCGTCTCACGGGCAGCCGCCAGGATCGATTCTACCGTCTCGCGATCCGGTGCTTCACAATAGACCCGCAACAACGGCTCAGTACCTGAAGGGCGAATCATCAAGGTTGTATCTCCACCCAGGTAGTGCTTGAAGCCATCCTTATCTTCTACTTTTTCTACCTCGTAATCGCCAAAACGATCAAAGCCTACGGTACGGGCTTTTTCAATGATGGCTTGCTTCTTTTCCTCGGGGAGATGGAGGTCGTTTCGGTTGTAGGCAAAAGGACCCACGATATCATACACCTCTTGAATGAGTTCGCGTAACGACTTGCCGGTTTTGGCCATAAACTCTAAAATGACCAACCCATCCCAGATGCCATCGCGCTCGGGTATATGTCCTTTCACCGCTATGCCACCGGACTCTTCCCCGCCTACCAATACATCTTCGCGTACCATGTAGGGGCTGATGTGCTTAAAGCCAATCTTGGTAATCTCAATGGGCAGGCCGTAGTGTTCACACAGCTTTTTCACCTTTACCGATGCACTAAAGGCCACGACCACCTTGCCATTCATGCCTTTGTATTTGTGTAGGTAGTGGATGAGCAGCAACAGCACGTGGTGCGCATCTACGAAGTTGCCTTGATCGTCAAACAAGCCAATCCGGTCTGCATCGCCATCGGTGGCGAGGCCTACATGCAGGTCGTCCCTTTCAGCCATAAGCTGTGCCAACTCCGGCAGATTTTTGGCAATAGGCTCCGGTGCACCGCCGTGAAAGC
>CAJXXO010000295.1 GCA_913062655.1 uncultured Bacteroidota bacterium
TGCCAGTTGGTGGAGGTGAATGCCTGCCCATTGGCCTAGGGAGAGGAGGGTGGTTCGATCGGTTTTTCGCATAATGCTTCTCCTGATCGCATCCAGTTCAGGTAAGGAAAGGTGTAAAACCTGAGCAATATCGTTGCCCGAACGACCGGCTGCCAGGTAGGTCAGTACAGCTCGTTCTTGTGCGGTAAGTTGAGGTAGGGATGATTTCATACCTACGAAGCTATGGTGTACCCCAGTATCTGCCTTCAGGGATACTCGGTATTTTTTATACCACGACCAATTGATTGGCGATGGCAAATTTGATCAATCCAACCAGCGTTTTGGATGCCGTCTTGGTCATAATATTTTTCCGGTGTGTCTCTACGGTTCGAGGGCTGATATACAACTGCTCTGCTATTTCGTTGGTCGACATTTCCTCACATACAAGCTCCAGTATCTCTAATTCGCGCTTTGACAAAACTTGTAGCGGTGAGGTAGGCTTCTGATGGGTACGTTGTTGCTGCAACATTAAATCTACCACTGCATGGCTGTAGAAGGTGCCACCATCCTGAATGTGGGTTATGGCATTGATCAATTCAGCTTTGCCGGTATTTTTCAGAATATAGCCCTCTGCTTCAGCCAATAAAATCTCATTGATGATAGCTTGTTCATTGAACATGGACAAGACCAATACTTTGGTATCCGGTTGTTGTTGTTTGATGGTTTTTGTTAGCTCGGTACCACTCATTTCCGGCATATTGATATCTGTGATCACAAAATTGATCTCCGGCTGTGCCGCCAGGCTTTGCAGTGCTTCCATACCGCTATTGGCTGTAGCCGCTATTTCAATATCCGGGGCCTGTCGCAGCATGGAGCGCATCCCATCTATAAACATTTGATGGTCATCCACCAGCATAAGCTTAATCGTATTCATGATGTCGTGCTTTTATGGTAAGTCAATCGGATGGTAAATGTCGTGCCTTTACCCGGCTCACTGTGCCATTCCAATTGTCCGTTTAATAGTGAGATGCGAGATTGGATGTTTTTCCATCCAATACCCTTACTTTTTTTCCAATCCTTCTCCTGCAAGCCCTGGCCATTATCCGACATGTCGATACGTAACGAATGATCATTCGGTTGAGAAAATTGCAGGGTAAGTTGTGAAGCCTGTGCATGTTTTAGCACGTTATTGAGCAATTCCTGCAAAACACGGTACAGCCCAATGGCGTAGTTTTCGGGCAACTGCTTTGGCGGTGTGCCTATTTGCTGCACATGGAGAGCCCCCGTTGCCTGAACGCGTTGGAGCAATTCTTGCAAAGCTTGTGCAAAGCCAACTTTGGTTAGCGCTCCCGGCATCATGCTGTGTGATACTTGCCGTACTTCTTCACATGCCTGATCGATAAGCTGTAGCGTATGGTCATAGCTCGACCTGGTGTCTGTATCCCCTTGCAGGGCCAACTCGTCCATTCCCTGTGCATGCAGTTTTGCCGTACTCAGCAACTGACCCAGGCCATCATGTAAGTCCATGGCGATTTTCTTTCGGGCCTGATCCTCGGCTTCCACAACGGCTCTAAATCGCTCCTTTTCCAATGCAGCCATCTTTTGGGCCTGGTGGGCCTTGTAGCGGCTGTAGGCAAATCCTCCTGCTAGCAGCAGTACCAATAAGCTCCCTCCAAACAGGAGGCGCTGCATCCGGCTATTGGCCTTCGACTGTGCCAATTCAAGACGCTGGATGTCATTTTCTGCCTGTAGTAATCGGTTGGCTCTCTCCTTTTCCTCCACCTCAAACCTCGTTTGCATTTCGGCAATGAGCGCATTTCGGTTTTGTGAGAATAGGGTGTCTTTCAGGGCTAAGGTTTTTTGCACCAGTGGCATAGCTTCGTTGGCTCGCCCTTGTTGCGCCAGAAACTCAATCATAACCGTATAAATCTCGATCTGCATCTGCTGAAGCCCATTCTGTGTGGCTATCTCGGCTGCCTCACGCAGGTATCGTTCGGCTTCTTGCGGGCGATTCAGTTGACTCAATACATAGCCCATACGGTAGCGAGTGCTGGCCTGAAATACGTTAGCGTTCAACGCATAATCGGATAGCTGAAGTGCTTTTTGATAGTACTGAAGCGCTTGTGTCAACTGCCCCTCTTTTTCTTCGATGTTGGCCAGGCCAATGTAACAGTTGGGTAGGTACTGCTTTTCTCCTTGTGCTTCCAGCAGCGTAATAGCCTTTTCATAGTTGGTCTTCGATTCGGCATACCGACCGAGGTAAAATTGCACGTTGGCGATGTTGCTCATAGTGCCGGCAATTTCTACCGTATTTCCCAGTTGGTTTTTAATGCTTAATGAACGTTGGAAGTAGACCAGGGCCTCATCATAGTCTGACAGATCGTAATAGAGCGTACCCATATTGTTGTAGCTGGCGGCCAGCTCAGCTTGCATATCCAAAGAATCGTAATAACTAACCGTTTGTGAGAAGTAGTCGATGGCCTCTGCCAGTAAGCCCCTTAATTTGTACACTGCACCGAGTTTATTCAGGCAGGCGGCCATGCCTATGGCATCGCCTATTTCCTTTCGTATAGTCAAAGATTTTTCAAACAGCAGCGCGGCAGAGTCCAGTTGTGCCGTGAAGTAATAGACCATGCCCAGGTCATTGTAGGATTGAGCCAGTCCTTTAGGGTACTCGATGGTCTGTCCGAGTGCAATGGCTTGTTGGCCATAGCCTTTGGCTTTGGCAATATCCAGGGTGATGTATTGGTAAGTCAATTCATTCAGTACGTCTACCTTTGCCGTGTCTGTACGCAGTGGCAGCAGCGCCTCTAAGCTGTCTGTTGTGGTGGGCTGTGCACCCATGAACTTTACACCCAACAGGCAGTTTATGAGCAACAACCCATATACAAGTCTCATGCCCCAGTTTTTGGTAATCAACCGTTAAAATATTGATTTTCTACTCATGCTTCGGATAGCCTGGGATCCAATATATCACCATCCACTTCCAGAGGGGCACCGATTCCCTATGGAAAAGTATTCTTTGCTGCCCGAGCAGTTGATGTACGAGGGTACTTTATCTGCCGAGCATTTCTTTCGGCCCTCACCGGTAGCGGAAGAAACGATACTGCTTACGCACGATGTACGCTATTGGCATAAGTTGAAAGCACTACAACTAACCCGTTCTGAGGAGCGCAAGACCGGCTTCCCCCTGAGTGCACAACTTGTACTGCGTGAGCGAACCATTATGAACGGGACACTTCAGTCTGCGCTGTGGGCACTGAAACATGGTGCCGCACTGAATATTGCCGGAGGAACCCACCACGCCTACACCGATCAGGGCTCCGGGTTCTGTCTCTTGAATGACAATGCGATGGCTGCCAATTATTTATTGCAGAAGAATCTGGTGAAGCGCGTATTGATTGTTGATCTCGATGTGCACCAGGGTGATGGTACGGCACAGATTTTTCGTACGGAGGAGCGGGTCTTCACCTTTTCCATGCATGGTGCCGGCAACTTCCCCATGAAAAAGCAGCGCTCTGATCTGGACATTCCTTTACCGGATGGCACAACGGATGCTTCTTATCTGAGG
>CAJXXO010000296.1 GCA_913062655.1 uncultured Bacteroidota bacterium
AAGAAAGAAAAAGCACTAGTAACCCGAGGCGCAGAAGAGATCGATCTGGTGGATTCAGGGTTGGAAGAGACCATGGTGACGGCCTACCACCAAATCCGGGAGACCTGGAAGAAATACCGCAAAATTGAAGACTTGCGTACGGCAGCCTTTGTCACTTCAATCAATAAGATTGCAGATGCCTACGTGAGCATGGGTATCTTCCCATAAGTTGTAGTAAGGAAACCGACTCAAAAGGCCTTTCAGCAATGGAAGGCCTTTTTCAATGTACAAAGCGCAGAGCAGCACCGCAAAGGCACCACCCTACGCCTCAAATAAAACGGGGGAACGTTTGTGAGCAAATCTATTGTTCATATTTCAGGATTTCTACATTTTTCAACGAATGGTAGTTTGGATTCAATGAAGCCTGCTACTTTTACGGTGTTAGTCAGACATGAAGCCAATTGCTGTAGGAATATTAGACGATCAGCTTGAGGAAATAGGCTTACTGAAAGAAGTTCTCGAAACGGACCCACGTTTTACACTGATTGGTGAGGTGTCCTCTCCCCACGAGTTACCCTCTTTTATACAACAACACCCTATTGACCTCTTGTTTTCCGACATTCAAATGCCGGGCTTGAATGGGTTTTCTCTATTGCAAAAGCTCGATCACCGTCCAAAGATTGTTTTCGTTTCTTCTTACCCCGAATATGCGGTAGACAGTTTTTCTTTTCAACCGCTGTTTTTTCTCACCAAACCCTTGGAAGAGGAAAAGATACGGGAGTGTCTGGCAATCGCTAAAGATCACTTTGACGGCATTTCCAGCGATGAGGCTTACCTATTTGTCCGTGTAAACCAACTGAGAGCCTTTCAAAAAGTGAAGCTCAAGGATATCCTGTACATACAAAGCGCAGGCGAATACCAACAGATACACTTACAAGATGGCACCAACCTACTTACCTACAAACGAATGAAGGAGTTTATTCAGGAGCTACCTGAGGCTTGTTTTGTTAAAGTTCACCGCTCCTACGCAGTGAATATGCACCACATCGAAGAAGTATTGTCTGACACCGTAAAAATGAGCTCAGAAGAGTTCATACCTGTAAGCCGCAGTAACCGGAAAAAACTGCTAAAAGCGCTGAAAAACTTCACCCCTTAGGCGCTGGAAACTGCAACCTAACAGCGTAGTCCGCCCCATTCCATTGTGTAGCCAACTGGATGTGATTGGCTTTGGCAAAGGTTTCAATTAATTGATGGCCCAGAGAAGGATGCATTGACGACTTTTTATCGACTACGGTGTTAGAAAATGTCAGTAGCGGGCCGTCTTCCTCCAAAGTGCCATCAATCTGAATAGCTCCGTTAATGGTGTTGTGCTTTATGGCGTTTTGCAAAATATTGCGCAACAGCGTACTCACCATATCTTGATCGGCCTCGGTAGGCAGCTCCTCCGGCAGGGTAATCGACAGTTGAATCTTCTTATCCGATAGTAAAAACTGAAAATAATCCAGGTTTTCCTCCACTACTTCTACAAGATCAAAGGTCTCTGCTTGTACCTTCAATTGTTGCTGTTGAGAAAAGGTCCATTTCAACAAATCATCCAGTAGCCATTGCAATCGGTTGACCACTCGATTGAGCTGTTGTTCCTTTTCTTCAGGTGGTAAATCTTTCTGCAACACAGACTTAAAGCCCGACAATGGTGCCCGCAGATCGTGCGCAATCATACCATAGAGCATGGTCTTATTTGCATTGGCCTGCTGCAAAGCTTTACGCTGTTGAAAAAGTCGCCACAGCAGCCAGCTTAACCCGAGCAATAAGATGCCCACGCCCACCAGCAAAAAGAGAATGATCCGATTGAGGCTGGCTAGCCGCCTGTTGCTTTCATTCAAATCACGAATTAAGATGTCATTCAACTTAATTGTCAATGCCGCTGCACTATTAACTTGCAATTCTTTAAGGTAGCCCAAACGAGTAGCCAGACTATCCGGGAAGACCGTTTCAGGGTCCCTTTGCTGTAGCCGGCTTAGGATACTCAACACATGTACCTCGGCCTCAAGGTCTTGACTTCTCAATGCATGCATAAGGGCTGTATTGTAATGATGCCTGGCAGAGTCGAATTGCCCTATTTCCTCGAAAAGTATCCCCAGTTCGATGTGGCCCCGGAATAAAGCAAACAGATTCTTCGAACTCCCTAATGCAATGTACGACCGCCAAAAACGCTTTACCGAATCAATACCCACAACCTCAACCATCGGAGCAAGGTCGAGAAGGACTCTGGCTTTAGGCCTGGGAGGAAGCTCAGCCACCAAGCGGGGCACAGAGACCGTCATATCCTTCATTCTGTGACTTATATTGTTATCTGAGGCATGAATAAGATACCCTGCCAAGTTGCCCAGTATCTCATAGTACTTCAACTTGTATGCATCATTGAATAAGTCAACAATGGATTCATATTGTGTATCAGTCACAAATCGGCTTGACTTGGCCATTAATTTCAGGTAATTGAAATCAATGGCCATACACGGTAAACACGGCCCATCAGGAATAGGAATTGATCTTCTCTTTATGATTTGGTTTAAGGCACCGGCAAACTCTAATCGGTTGGTTGTTTTTTCTACATAAAGATTTAGCAACCCATAATACCAATAAGCATGATGCTTTGTATTGATCTCCCCATCAGCCAATAATCGCATGCACTTTACAAAGGCCATTGAGGCAACATCTGGTAAATCATGAGCGAAATACCAATGCATTTGGTCCACCTTGTTATGCAACCACTGTTCATCCTTGGGGATAACGCGCAACAGGGAGTCTACCCGATTGATATCCAGGGTATCCATGCGATCGGCATCATAGGCATAGGCATGCCACCAGAATTCTTCGTGGGCAGTAGCGGATAGAGTGAAGAGGAGCAACATCAGAAAGAGGATCTGTTGCTTCATACCCTAAATATAAATTGTCCGATGCAAAGTTTTTACCATTCGATTTGCACCTCTCTCATCTGCTATCTTTGTAGCGCATTTACCTATGAACTACCTCCTACTCAAAAATGTGACCCGCTATGTGGCCGACAAGGTGCTGTTTGAAGACATCAGCCTGGGCCTCAACAAGGGGCAGAAGTTTGCCCTGATTGCTAAAAACGGCACAGGGAAAACGACCCTGCTCAACATCATAGCCGGAAAAGACGAGCCCGACAGCGGAGAGGTGATCCTCCACCCGGAGATCAAAGTAGGCTACCTCAATCAGGAGCCTGCTTTTCCTGATGGCATTACGGTAATCGATGCTTTGTTTGCCGACAAGAACAACCCCCGGGCAGCTGCTATCATGGCGTATGAAACAGCGGTAGAAGCACAGGCAGAAAGCGATAGTGAAGCCAACCGCAATCGACTGCAGGAAGCAATGGAACGCATGGATCTTGAACAGGCCTGGGACTTCGAAGCACAGGTAAAGCAGATACTGGGCAAGCTAAAGGTGGAACAGTTCCAGCAGCGGGTGTCATCGCTCAGCGGTGGACAGCAAAAGCGCCTGGCTTTAGCAAGAGTGCTCCTCCAGCAACCTGACCTATTGATCCTT
>CAJXXO010000297.1 GCA_913062655.1 uncultured Bacteroidota bacterium
CTGGTCCATACCACAATATCGTGCGATACACCATTCGGGAAATTCTGTACCCCCAGCACTACTTGAGTCGTATTCGCACCCGTGCCACCAAGGGTATCGAGCAGTGTGTTGACAGCCACTGGTGATTGGACTACCCCATCAAAAGACCAATTAACGGTCAGGCTGTTGATCTGATTGGTCCCGCTGTTACCCACCTCAGCTACGATAGCTTGGGTTCCGGCACAAAAGTTTTGTGGACTAACCAATGCCCTAACACTCGCATCATTAGGTACCGTCACGAAAGTATACTCCAATCGGGCACTTACACAAGACCCTTGCGAACAGACCGTAGGCCCAACTGCTCCGCTTGGACGAGCAATAAAGTGGATATCTCCATCTGACGCCCACGCAATCATTGAATCCAATGGCGCATTGTAAGTGACAGAATCGAATCCAGAACACTGTGAGGTTGGTTGGGTTGTAACCAGCAGTCCTCCGTTTTCTGAAAAGATATCGAAGAACTCCCCCGTTGGGCCAGACAGATCAAGATCACCTTCATAGAAAATGGTCACTGTTCCACTTGAGGCGGGGGAAGGCACTCCGCTAAAGGTCATCCCCACCGTATCACCTACAGCGGTAATGCAGCCTGGGGTGGTTAATGTATTGTAAAACTGAGCGGAGGCAGCAAAGGGACTGACAACCAATAGGGTAATCGAGGCCAACCAAAAACCGATTACACGAAAAGCGTAAAGTCTACTCATATTTAATTGGGTTCTTCTTCATATTGTTATTTGATGTACAACGGGAGCAATACGCGAATACTTAGCGCAACGGGAAACCTAAAAATAACAAAATTACCCTGACTACCACGGGAATACAGGTTGCAGCTTACCGCTTTACCCAGGTTAAGACAATGCGACCCTCACTGGTGTTAATTTGCAGGAAATATGCTCCGGCCGGTAAATGACCTATGGAAAGGATGGTGCCCTGCCGCTGTGTGAACGATAGTTGGCCTTTCCCAACGACCTCGCCCAGCACATTGCGCAATGTATACGAGGCGGGCGGTGCCTCGCCCATCGGGCCTTGAACAACAATTTGGAAAGTCGCTGGATTGGGCTTCACCTGCCAACCTGTCAATCCCCCGGGAGTAACCCCCACCGGAAAGGTACTCACCGCTTGCACGGAGGTGTCACTGCCGCAAATCCCAGTCACTATCAATCGAACAGCATAATTTCGATCCCCCCGATTGAAGGCTAAAGTGGGATTGGCCAAATTGGAAGAGAAGCCATTGCCAAAATCCCACCTGTAACTATCCGCATTTGGCGTAGCGGTGAATCGCACCAATGTACTTCCATTCAGCCGGTCGTAAGTAAAGGTAGCCGAAGGCGTTTCATCAAAGGTGATAGCGATGGAGTCTGTACGCACACAGTTTTGTTGCGTCACCGTTACAGCATACTGACCCGCTTCGACAACCGGTAATGAATCAGCAGTAGAGCCCGTACTCCACAGATGACCTGCCTGAGGGTTATCGGTGGTCAGCCAAAACGTATCCAGGTCGCACACCAACGTATCGTCCGGAAAGTCAAATACCGGTCCGGGAGCCAATAAGACGATGGTTGAATCTGTAAATTGCAAACCATCAGCACTGGTGGCCGTAAGGACTACCTGTTGTTGCGTAGTAGCCATGCGGCTGCCAAATACCTGCACGGAAGGCGAAGTTTGACCGGTTGACCATTGGTAAGCTGCTGCTGGAATTCCGGCTTGCACCTGGGCACTGCCGCATCCCTTCACCGTATCGCCCAGCGAGAATATGGGCATTTCACCGATGAGGATGTCATCAATAGCAATATCACTAAACCCACTCCCCGAGCGGGTGGAGCGAAAACGGAGCGTAACCACACTACCCTGAAAGGGCAACAGGCTCACCTCCGCCAACAACCAACGATCACCGAAGTCTCCCCGGATGGGCGGAATAATATCATCAAACCATACGCCATTCACTTGTGCATCTACGTGCAACGAACTCATCGTAAGACCAGTACTGTGGAAATAAAAGTTGAGTCCTGGCTGTGCTACATTGGACAGGTCAAAACAAGGGGTCAGTACCGTTGCCGAGGCCCCCACACTACCCTGTGTCGACTCCACGTAAATGTATTTGCCATTGCCTGTGGTGTGATCTCCAGAAGGGCCGGTGAAAGTGGTCTCTGTAGGCCCCTGGTTCACATTCCAGCGAAAATTCGTAGTAGTAAGACCCGGGTCGGGCCGCCAGAAATTGTCAAAACCGGTAGCATTATTGGCCACTGTAAACGTGGAGAAATCTTCCCGGTAGGGAAAGGCCGTCACCAGCCCATTGTACACACGTACGCGTAAAGTGTCATTGGTAAAGTCGTCATCGGTCGGCAGGTCTGACCAAAATGCAATATCATACCCGTTGAATTGCGATAAGTCGGCCACGTTGAAAAAGGTATAGGAAATAGTATCACCCGGAGCCGCAGGCTGCGTAAGCACTGCTGTTTCCTGATAAATTTGCCCACCATCCACCTGATAGGCAACCGGAATCTGCGTACCTGCAGGGAGCGTATCCGTGCCAAATTGGATGAACGCCACCTCTACCGTTTCCACATCGGTCTTGGCACAGTCGGAAAGAGGCGATAGCAAGGCCGATGCACCTAGGTTTACCGGACCGAGATTGTATATTTTGATGTCATCTATACCGATATCTGAGTTGAAACCAACATTATTATCAATAGCGCGAAAGCGCAAGCGAATGGTCTTTCCGGCAAAAGGGATCAGGTCAACCGACTGGAAGTTCCACTGCTGGGAAGCACCCGAAAGGCCATCGGCATAGTTTTCTATCCAGGTACCTTCCACCCAAACATCAATCACCAAATCATTACCTGAAGAAAAGAAGTTTTGATAATAGTAAAACTCCATCACCGGATGTACCAAGCCCCGCAGGTCGAGGCAAGGCGTCATCAATGACACCTTTTGGCTGTTGGGCGCATTGTCTTCCATCCAGGCAAAATGGCCTTGTCCGGTGGTATGGTCGTTGGGAATGTTGGGATCGGCCAAACCGGGGAAAATGCCATTGTCAAACCACCAATCTTCGGCATCGAAGGGATCGTTCAGCCACCCGTCAGGCACACTTCCACCCGGATCATCGAAGTCTTCGATGTAAGGAAAGTTTTGGATGACTTCATCCACAAATACCGGATGAAAAAGCACCGAATCATTGCCGGTATTGGCATCGCCAACCGCAGATGACCACGCCTTAAAAGGATATAATGTTGGGGTGGAGATATCCACCTTTTGGGTAAAAGTATAGGTCAGCGTATCACCGGATAAGATCGTATCGGCCACCTGTTCCGTTGCCCCTGTAACGGCAAATATGCCATAGGATACGGTAAAGTCACTAATGGCCTGAATACCGTTGTTGTACAATTGCACCGTGACACGCGTTGAATCCAAAACCTCACAGCTAAAATTGTCCGGTGTCTGGATGGCAAGGGGCATAATATCAACCGGCAAACCATCAAACTCATACGCTCCCACATCCGGTTGTAGTG
>CAJXXO010000298.1 GCA_913062655.1 uncultured Bacteroidota bacterium
GAGCCGATTCGCCCTACCTCTTGAACCTGCCCAGCGCTGACTGGCCGGCCGGCTTGTACCAATGCAATTGGGCTTACGGTGAGAACCGGTCGGTTTTAAGCATAATTAAGGTTCCCCGGTAAACCTTTCCCTGAATTTCTGATTTAAGGTAGGGAGTCCGTCAATGTGGCACCCTGTAGCCTTTGGCGTTATTCTTGATTAGTGAGAAACGATAAACAAGTAGCACGTGATTCGTTCCCTTTTATGGCCTTTGTGGATGTTGATTTTTGTGGGTGTGGTGGCGCAGGCTCAGGAGTACACGCTAAGTGGATATGTGAAGGATGAAGCCACTGGTGAAGACTTGATTGGGGCGACAGTAACGCTAGCTGACCAACCCGGCAAAGGTGCAGTTACCAACCTATATGGTTTTTATTCCTTTACCCTGCCCAAAGGTGAATACAAGATCATTTTCAACTATGTAGGATACCAGGCACAAACACAATCGGTTGTGTTGGATAAAGACATTCGCCTGAATGTCGAATTGTCGTCTGATGTAAACGTATTACAGGAGGTAGAAGTCTCAGCCAAAGCGGCAGATGAAAATGTGCAGACTACTCAAATGAGTGCAGTAGACCTTCAGATAGAGGAGGTGAAAGCCATACCGGCCCTTATGGGAGAGGTGGATATTTTGAAAACCATCCAGCTTTTACCTGGTGTTCAATCGGCAGGAGAGGGCAATACCGGCTTGTACGTGCGTGGTGGCGGACCTGACCAGAATCTCGTGCTGCTCGATGAAGCAATCGTGTACAACCCGGGCCACTTGTTTGGTTTCTTTTCAGTCTTTAATGCCGATGCCATTCGCAATACTACACTGATAAAAGGGGGAATGCCTGCACAGTACGGGGGGCGACTATCCTCTGTGGTAGATGTATCCATGAAAGAGGGCAACAACAAAGATTTTACCGCCAGGGGAGGAGTGGGGCTTATCTCCAGCCGGTTGACCTTGGAAGGTCCCCTGGTAAAGGATAAGAGTTCTTTTATGCTCTCGGGTCGCAGAACCTATGTGGATGTATTGCTACAACCTTTCATCCAGAATACCGACCTGGCCGGAAACGCCTACTATTTTTACGACCTCAATGCCAAGCTCAATTACAGGTTCAGCGATAAAGACCGCCTCTATGTATCGGGCTATTTTGGACGAGATGTATTTTCTTTCACTTCGTCATCAGGAGACTTTGGAGTAGACATTCCTTGGGGTAACACCACCTTAACAACAAGGTGGAATCACCTCTTCAGCGATAAGCTTTTCATGAACGCTTCCCTGATTTACAACAATTACGATTTCTCCACCGAGGTAAATCAGTTTGATTTTGACTTCCGTTTCTATTCCGAAATTGAAGACATCAACGCCAAGCTGGACTTTGATTACTTTCTAAGCAATAGCCTGAAGTTCAAGTTTGGATTGGATTATTTCTATCACACCTTAACGCCCATCACGGCTTCGTTGGACAATCCCTCGGACTCTTTGAATTTGGATGCTGACCGTGTAGGGGCAAAATATGCACACGAAGGAGCCGCTTATGTGTCCCTGGAGGCAGACCTGTCGCAACGATTGCGAATAACAGCCGGGCTGCGTGCCTCTGGTTTTCAGCAGATCGGGCCTTATCGGTATTTCGAAGAAAATACAAGAGGGGATATCATTGACACGATCGATTATACCAGTGGTGAAGCTGTGGAAACGTATGGTGGTTGGGAACCGAGACTTTCTATGCGGTACCTGCTGGACGAGAATACGTCCATCAAGGGTGCATTTACTATAAATCGCCAGTATCTGCACTTAGTAAGTAATTCCAACTCTACGTTACCTACAGATGTATGGGTGCCTAGTTCAAAGCTGGTAGAGCCGCAGATTGCGTACCAATACTCGCTGGGACTATTCAAAAATTTCAAGGACAACACCTACGAGACATCGGTGGAGTTTTACTACAAAGACCTGCAAAATCAAATTGAATTTGAGGATGGGTATATTCCGGGTCTTAACCAGGAAACGGAACGAAGCTTCGTCTTTGGTCGGGGGTATTCCTACGGTATGGAGCTATTCCTGAAAAAGCGGACCGGAAAACTGAATGGTTGGATTGGCTATACCTTATCGTGGACCAACCGGGTCTTCCCGGATATAAATAATGGGGAACCTTTCCCCGCTCGCTTCGATCGCAGGCACGACCTGTCGGTGGTTGGTATTTATGAACTGAATGACCGCTGGACTTTTTCGACCACCTTTGTATATGGTACCGGAAATGCCTTTACCTTGCCTGAAAGCTGGTACTTTATTGAAGGTAATCTTCTGGCCAACTATGGCACACGCAACAGCTATCGATTGCAACCTTACCATCGCCTCGACCTCAGTGCGACCCTAAAAGGAAAAGAGACCAAGAAGTTTGCTTCAGACTGGGTCTTCTCTATTTACAATGTATACAGCCGGTTGAACCCTTTCTTCATCTTTTTCGAAACGGAAGGATCCGCTAACACACAAGACCTGGCCCTTACAGCCAAGCAAGTCTCTTTGTTTCCCATTATTCCCACTGTCACCTGGAATTTTACGATCAAATGATGCGCTATTTCACATATGGATTGCTGATTGTTTTGGGTACACTGCTGATGAGTTGTGAAAAGGAGATTGACCTGGAACTACCCCCTCCTGGTAATACGTGGGTGGTGGAAGGATATATTCAGACCGATGAGTTTCCCTATGTTATTCTTACGCGGAATACCTCTTTTTTCGGGGGAGATGCCTTCACTTCACTGGGCAACCTCTACGTGCACGATGCCAATGTCACCGTTTCTAATCAAGGCACAGATTACGACTTGCAGGAACTGTGCCTAAGTAATCTGCCGCCTAACCTGAAACCAATTGTATCTCAATTTTTGGGCGTCAATGTCGATTCATTGCCGCCCGATCTGGATGTGTGCGTGTATGTCAACTTCCAGCTAACCGGCAGGGAAGGAGAAAGGTACAATTTGCGTATACAAAAAGCAGATACTATAGTTACTTCATCTACTTCGATACCCTATGCCGTGCCCGTTGACAGCATGTGGGTACTACCCGAGCCTGAGGTAGCAGATTCATTGGTACGTTTGTGGGTACAATTTGACGAACCCGATACGCTGGGCAATTTTTACCGGTACTTTACGAAACGCAATAGTGAGCCCTTCTACCCGGGCTTATTTGGTAGTGTATTGGATGATGAGTTTTTCAATGGACAACTTTTCCGCTTCAACCTTGATCGAGGATATGACCGGAATACGGACATTGATTTTGATACCTACGGGCTGTTTGTCCGTGGCGATACGATTATTGTCAACATCAGCAGTATTGACCGGGCCCACTTTCGTTTTTGGGAGACAGCAGAGGACCAACTTCGAAGCGGAGGACCCTTTGCCTCGCCTACTTACATTACCTCAAATGTAGAGGGAGGATTAGGGGTTTGGGGAGGTTATGGGAGTGCTTTCGACACACTGGTCGTACCGAAATGAGCTAATTTTGTAATGAAACTGGAAAACTGATA
>CAJXXO010000299.1 GCA_913062655.1 uncultured Bacteroidota bacterium
TTTTGTGCGCTCACATAGAGTTTTATCCAGCCATAATGGTGGCCGTTGCCATCGGCAAACCGGAAACCCAGGTATTTGTCTCCCGCGCCTTTGAAGTTACCGGCTGTGAGGAAGGTGCCCAGCACAAAATTTTGCCGGTCATTCCAGAAGTGATCGGGCCCTACCTCTACCTGCTCCTCCAAAGCATCGGGGTAGCCATACGTGGAGTTGTCCAGTATCTCGGTGGTTTGGAGAGGGTGCACGCGAGCCGCCAAGGTGTCGAAATTTTGTGGAATACCCTGCGGGTTGAATCGGTTCAAATCGACAATATCAAAGGACATATCGGCCTGTCCATCGTCATCCAGGTCATGCGGCCAAAGGCCGGTAGTGACATACTCTGCCTGAATGTAGCCGGCTAATATGCTATCCGCATGCATGGCGCCTGCATTGGTGGAGTTTTCCAGATCGGTTTTATGGGTCGGTAGTACGATCTCTGCATTCAGGTCCCGATAGACAATTTGCTCCACTTGTCCCTTTTGTTTAGAACAAGCGGTGATCACCAGGAGGAGGCTACATAGTAGGGTGCAAACTTTCATGGTTTGGGTTTTAGAAGGTAACGGTGCGAACCACAAATTGGTGTGCTGTAGGGTGCTATGCTTTTGTAGTTCTCCTTCTTAAATATATAAAATACTCAACTTTAAGGCGTTGAATTTGTGTTTTATCTATGTCATTTTCTTGGCAACGGTTGTACCAGCTCTTTTTTTCCGACTCGGCCAAGCACCGGATTGAGCGCTGGATCATTATTATCGCCATTATCAGCTTCCTGGTGCATCTGCTTTTTATCGGTTTGGCACACTGGGGTATGCTGCCCTTTAGCAAGGAAGGGGAGCTCCTGCAGAGCCCAATCGCGGCAACCTACACCCCATTTTCCTTCATCCTGATCTACGAGGTGTACCTGTTGATCTATTACCTGCCGCAATCCATCTCCACGTATGTAGTGAAGCAGTACGAAATCATCACGCTTATCGTTATTCGAAGGGTGTTTAAGGACCTGGCCAACCTGGAATTCACGGAGAACTGGTTTCAAGTGCAGGAGGATTTATACTTCACCTACGACCTAACGGCCACTATTGTGCTGTTTCTGTTGATCTATGGTTTTAGGCGGGTGCAATCCTTCAAACCGGTGCAGGGTAAGCCCCAACAGGTCAGTGCATCACTGCGGACCTTTATTCATCGCAAGCAAAAGCTGGGACTGATCCTGATTCCGCTATTCATTGGATTGGCGCTGTGGAGCCTCGGACAGTGGGCGTATGGTCAATACTTGTCTGTCAATGAAATAGTCAGTTCCATCCGTGACGTGAATCAGGTCTTCTTCGATGAGTTCTTTACGCTCCTCATTATCACTGATGTGTTGTTGCTGCTCTTCTCGCTATTGCACACCGATCGCTTCAGCACGGTGATTCGCAATTCCGGTTTTATCATTTCCACCATCCTCATCCGCCTGTCCTTTACCACGGTAGGCTTATTGAACACCATTTTGGTGGTAGTGGCCGTAGCGTTTGGCTTTATTATGCTGTGGGGCCACCACCAATACGCCAAACTCGAGCAACCTGATCCGGAGGAAGAGTTGGCTTAGGGAAGTTTGGTAAAAGAGTGTGTACTGCCATCTGAGAACTGCAGATGATATTGCCCTGCGGGTAGAGATTGGATGTCTACAACGGTACCGCCATCCTGCAGCACTAAGGATTGGCAAACACGGCCCATGGCATCAAGCACTTGTGCCGATTGGGCGCCAGGGAGATGAATGCGCAACCATGACTTAGCCGGGTTGGGGTGAAGAGATACATGGGGTACAGGCACAGGTGGTCCACTTGTGGCCAAGGGGCTCCAGCTCTCCTGCTGACGGGCGCCCCACAAGTGGTCGGCCAACTCGGGATAGTCGATAAATGGATTGCGATTGCCCTGAAACTGCTGCTCAATCACATCGTTTCTATATTGCTCTCGACTGTCCACCGGATCCTGTTGATGCCAGGCCAGCAATGTGGCTTTTTTACCGTGAAGGGGTTGTTTATCCGTTTGCCCGAGCACAGAATCAGTCAGTGCCAGGTCGATACCATCACTGCTTTCGTAGCGTACGGCCATGTAGAAGATCATTCGGGCGATATCGCCTTTGATAGCATTTCGTGGTTCGAAGGTCCATGACTGTCCATCAGAAAAACTGCCGGTAGCTACATTGTTGAACAACACCGGGTTGCAGGCAATGCAGGCGTCAAAAGCACGATTGTTGCGTGTAGAGTTGATGCTGGGGTCAGCCGGCCGCAGATGATGCACATCAGTGCCCGGGCCCTCCGTATTACCAAAGTTGCCACGCGATTTGGCCCAGACATGCTCTCGGCTCCATCCTTTACCATTGTTCCACTCCTGATCAGCATCCACCGATTCTCCACAATACAGCAATAGCACCTGGCTAGGGTTATTGGGATCTCTATCGGTAACCTTTAGGATGTCCCAAACATCTGTCTGTGAGCTGGTATAAGGATAGGTGGCGTGCTGGTCAATAATGTCATGTAGCGCCTGATGTAGTGCAGGACCGGCCAGGTCAAAGGCGGGTTGATAATAGCCCACTGGCTGTGCTGACAGCAAAACAGGAAACAAGAATAGGATGGCACTTCCCCACGTAAGACGTACTTGCATATAATTCATTCTACGGTAATGGGAAGCAAAGGTTGGTGCAAGATTACGAAAGATATAGGAGTTTACACGATACCTGCAATCTGGCCGCTAAGGCCTTGGTGGACCAACCGCTTAGTGTGTTATCTGGGTGTTCCAATTGCTTGGGCAGGTGCTGCAAGCGCGCACAAGAAGGCTTGGCGGGCCTTCGGCCCATAAAAAAACCATCACACAGCGATGGCTCCTTGATTTTTATGTTGTAGTGCTGCCGGGAGTAGCTGGCGCTGATCCCAAAATGGGGGGGTGACAACATAAAAATCAAGTTACGGCTACGCCTTATTTTATGGGCCAATGCAGCAGACCCAAGCAAGCTTGGCCTACCTGCCGGCCCATAAAAAAACCATCACACAGCGATGGCCTCTTGATTTTTATGTTGTAGTGCTGCCGGGATTCGAACTTTTGCTTGTAACTAACTGAATATCAGCACTTTGAATATTATAAAATTCGTCTTTCTCACCGTTTTCTCACCAATCGCAAGTAAAGCTGCGCGAAGTTAATCTCTAAGTAAGGCAATACGCTGCAATTTGCCGCATTTTTCAGCGGTTTTCTTTAAAAAAACCATTCGCCAATTAGCTGAGTAATTCGCGCGACTCTCAATAAGCGGAATAGGAGAAAGGGATCATTTCATGCCATGAAAACTCATAGTGGCTGTAATTGAAATAGGATGACACAACAAGAGGCAATCAACAACTCATCCATTCCTTTTTCAACCTTTGCCAGAACGCCTTACATTTGCTCTACCGAAGAAAACGCATAACTGAACCCCGAACTCTGAACCTTGAACTTTGAACGTTGAACTTTAAACCTGCCTTCTCCGCCTCTGGCGGATACGGCA
>CAJXXO010000300.1 GCA_913062655.1 uncultured Bacteroidota bacterium
AGTTAAACTTCCTGTATCTTTTGATTTAGGTAATGATTTATTTGGGAGAGGTTCAATCTCAAGTGATGCAGCACCAGGAGTGCTCGTAAATACAACCCAAAAAGCAGCAGAAATGCAGCAATATGTGCTGCATACCTCTTCGCTCGGCTGGATCAATTGTGATCGATTTATCAATTCTAATTTGCAGTTGGCCGACTATACAGTGGGTGGAGACTTTGCCTATGATGCTGTTGTGATGATTGTGTTTACCGAAATAAAGTCAGTAATGGGGACCTATTATACTCGACAAGGGTACCAGTGCAGAAATCTACCTCTAGGTCAACCAGTAATGATAGTGGCCATGCAATATGAAAAGGATACTTGGCAATTAGCTGTGCAAAAGACTCGAATATCATTAGACCCTTTTGTCGACTTGAAGTTTCACACAGTCTCTGAAAAGGATATGAAGAACACCCTTTCCAGACTACTGCCAAGCTAGCTGATTCGTTATTTTAGTATAGCATGCCAAATAACCAAAGTGGAATTTTACGACCTACCGGATACTCCGTGTTATCTGCTGCAATGAAAGCGTTATCCAAGTGTTGTATTTGTTGTGACGTTTTATCTTTTCCGCCTACTTCGAGCGTATAGTGATTGTCAATCATAAAGTCGCCTGCTTTGGGGTAGGTGACATTGTGTCCTGCATTGCGGAGCTGTGAGAGCAGGAATGTTTCGCGAAGATTCCCAATATTGGGTTTACCTTCTGCCAGCGCAAAGATCAGGTTGGGATTGTGCAGATAAAGCTTATCAGGTTTATTGAGCAGACTGCTGCCCATGGTCTGCGAGCGCAGCATATGTATCAGTTGCGCCTTTTCTAATATATCCAGCATCTCTAAAACCCTGACCCTTACACTCTGCAACTGACGAGCCAGCTTGGCAATATTGGGCTTGAAGGGGACTGCGGTGGAAAGGATATACAATAGCTGTTTTAATTTTTGTTGCGTAGCCACCTCCACTTGGCGTGCAGAGGGCAGGTCGTAGTCGACTATCAAGTTGATGAGCTGTTGGATGCGCATGTTGTAGCTTTTCCTACTCTCTAAAAAGAAAGGGTAGGCGCCCATTTGCAAGTATTCGGCAAAGTATTTCAGTGGTGTGTTAGTCTTTGAAAGTACAAGGTCTGCGGCATGAATAGGATCTTTCAGCATGTCTTCGAGTGTAATAGAAGGCATCACAACGTCATATTGGAGGGCTAAAAATTCACGAAAAGATAGTTCTGGTAATTCATAAGTGAGCACCCTTCTGCTTAGATCAACCTGAGAATCCTGCAACGCCAGGATGGAGGATCCAGAAAGGATCAATTGAAGCCTGGGGTGGAAATCATATAGATTTTTAACCTCCTGTTGCCAGTTAGGGTACTTATGCACTTCATCCAGGAACAAGTATTGTCCCCCTTGCTGAATAAAAGATTCAGCAACTGAAGTTAGGGTGTGCTCCCGGAAATATAGGTCATCCAAAGAAAGGTATAGAGACGACTCAATGGATAAAGCGATCTTGATTCGCTGGAGCATCAGAGTCGACTTTCCGGTACCCCTGGCACCCGAAATCATGATGCCCCTGCTATCCCAGTCGATCTTTTCATAGAGACTCCGGATAAAATCAGTAGGGATCGAACGAAGTAATAGGCTGTATTTTTCGATTAGATACTCCATCGTATCGGCAAAGATACGATTTTACCCGAAAAGTGTATCGAGCTTGATACGATTTTGTTCTTGATGAAAAACTTATCTGGTAAAGCTTCCTGTAAGGCAGGATATACCGGTTTGGCTTTTACACCTATACATTACCAGAAAAAAACTACTGCCACTACTTTCTACGGTTATGGTTTTCCTTGGCAATCAACTTATTGGTAGCAAGGCGATCATGCCTCTGCAAAGGGTTGGAAGGAGAAAAGTATCCCACTATCGCGCAGCATTAGGTTGGTACAACCACTTAGTGCATCCCACAGTGGCACTGGGGTTGCATAAATCCACCCGTCTCGTAATGAAACTCAAACTGTGGCGCATAGTCCATCGTCTCCCAGAAAAATTTGGAACGTGGGGTATCATAGTTGCCGATCTCGTTCATCGTCTTTACGTCATACAGTCTACCATTTACCATTGTGTGGGTGATGGTTTCTGTGTTGTGGATGTCTTCCAATGGATTCTCTTCCATGATGATCAAGTCTGCCAGTTTGCCCGGCTCTAGTGAACCGATGTGTTTGTCCATACCAATGTAATAGGCGCCATTCATAGTAGCCGCGCGAATAGCTTCCATCTCAGTCATACCGCCTTGTACAAACATCCACAGCTCCCAGTGCGCACCCAAGCCTTGTAGCTGCCCATGCGCACCTAGGTTGACCTTCACCCCCGCATCAGCCAGCTTCTTGCAAGATTCCGCTACCAGGATGTGCCCATTCTCATACTCCTCCTGCGGTACCATCGTCCGGTGCCGTGAGCGTGGGTCGACTACCGCCCGTGGGGTATAGGACAATAGAAGCTCCTTCTCCCACACCTTGCTGTTTTGGTAGAAATAATACTCACCATTCAGGCCACCATAATTTACGATCAGGGTAGGGGTGTAGCCGGTATTGCTGTTGGACCACAGTTGCACCACATCATCATAAGCGGGTACCACCGGTATGTTGTGCTCAACGCCCGTGTGCCCATCGAGTATCATCGACATGTTGTGGTAAAAGAACGATCCGCCCTCCGGTACGACCATGATCTCATTCTCGCGAGAGGCTTGAATGACTTGCTGGCGCTGTTCCCTCCGCGGTTGGTTGTAGCTTTTTACCGAGAAGGCACCAAAGGCTTTCGTACGCTTCACGGCTGCCCGGGCATCTTCCAGGTTGTTGACCACCGCTTTGAAGTCGCCATCAGCACCATAGAGAATGATACCCGTGGAGAACACGCGGGGCCCCACCATTTTGCCGGCTTTCACCAGTTCGGAATAGCCAAAGACCATTTCGGTGTTGGCGCTTGGATCGTGCATGGTGGTGACACCGTCTTTCTTCAGGGCAGTGAATACATCAGTTGGTGTTTTGTGAGTGGAGATACGCATCCGAATCACTCGTAACCCCTCATGACGGAGGTGGCGCTCGTAGGCATCCATCGATAGTTTATGCAGGATTAACTTCTGTCGATGGATTGGGTTAAACGTCAGGAGGAGTGACTCTTCAACCAGGTAGACCGGTCGACCCGGGGCGATAGCTGGGTGATGTTGAAACAGTTGATGGGGATAGATAACGGTTGCGTGCATTAGTTGAGTATACCGCAGTAAGGCAAACGGGGAAGAGTCGGGCTGACAAGTAAGACGTGCTCGGTACAATGACACGTATGCAATCGAGTCCGGCACATTGGTGGTTACGCGGTAACTTTTATTCTTTGTACATACGGCAGTTTGCCGGTGACATATCAGGATTGATCGACCGTCTCGATTACTTTACCGAGTTGGGAATCGACTGTTTGCACATCTTGCCACACTACCCATCACCACTATGCGACGATGGGTTTGATA
>CAJXXO010000301.1 GCA_913062655.1 uncultured Bacteroidota bacterium
ACTTGCTCTACCTGCTGTTGTTTACCATTGCCCTCTTCATTGTAGAGTTCGACCTGGTAATGGACCTATTGTTGGGCATGTTTTCCGAAAAAATGGCGGACAGCGCTTCCAGCGGTACCATGTGGTTGTGGTTAGCGATTATTGCAGTAGTGGGCACCGCACTGGCCTTCATCGTTTGGCGACTTATCCGACACACCGCTTTTGGCATCAAACTGGGCAACCTCATAGCTGGCTTTGCCGAGGGGCTGAAGACAGTAGGACAACTCGAAAACAAGTGGCTCTTTCTTTTTCACAGTACGCTTATTTGGGTACTGTATTTTATTATGAGCTATGTGGTGTTGCTGGCATTCGATGCTACCGCACACCTGGGGCTTGTTGCAGGGTTGGCGGTTTTTGTTTTTGGTAGTTTTGGCATGGTAGCCCCTGTGCAAGGCGGCATCGGAGCGTATCACTTTATGGCCAAAGAGGCCCTGAAGGTCTATGCCGTACCGGAGACCAACGCCTTAGCCTTCGCCTTTGTCATCCATGGTGGGCAAACCATCATGGTAATCCTGGCAGGATTTATATCGGTAGTTTTGTTACCTATTTACAACAGAAACCGCACCCATGAATCACCTGTCGCGCCTACAACAGAAGATAGTGACGCTACCTCAATTGAGTAGCCTATTGCATATCTGGCGATTACACAGCGACACGATTGTTTTTACCAACGGTTGTTTCGATTTGCTCCACGAAGGCCATATTCACACCCTCGCAGCCGCGAAAGATCAGGGCGACCGGCTGATTGTTGGCTTGAACAGCGATGCTTCCACCACCCGGCTGAAGGGGCCTGACCGTCCTATCAACAATGAACAGCAGCGAGCGTTGGTATTAGCAGCTTTGCAAGTGGTGGATTTGGTGGTGGTATTTACGGAGGATACACCTGAAAACCTCATCCATGCCATACAGCCCGATGTGCTGGTCAAAGGAGGCGATTACACGATCGAACAGATTGTAGGAGCCGATTTTGTACAAGCCTACGGAGGCAGCGTAGTCACCATCCCTCTTGTGGAGGGCATGTCCACTAGCTCTATTGAATCGCGCTTGCAAGGCCGTAAATAGGATGGTTTCATTTACTTTTGCAGCAGTAAAAAGAAAACGGAGATATGCACTTTGAATTGACCGAAGAACACAAAATGATCCAGAAGGCCGCCCGGGACTTCGCACAGAATGAATTACTACCCGGTGTGATTGAGCGGGATGCCAACATGACTCCGCCACTAGAGTTTCATAAGAAACTTGGTGAGCTGGGCTTTATGGGTATGATGGTAAGCCCCGATTATGGTGGAAGTGGGTTGGATACCATTTCCTATATCATCGCCATGGAAGAGATTTCGAAGGTCGACAATTCAGTCTCAGTGGCCATGTCGGTCAATAACTCTTTGGTATGCTGGGGGCTGGAAACCTACGGTACAGAAGAGCAAAAGCAGAAGTACCTGGTCCCATTGGCCAGCGGTCAACAGCTCGGAGCCTTCTTGCTATCAGAGCCTGAGGCGGGGTCAGATGCTACGCAGCAACGCACCGTAGCGGAAGATAAAGGCGATCACTTCGTGATTAACGGCACCAAGAATTGGATCACCAATGGTTCTTCGGCTCAAATTTACCTGGTTATGGCACAGACCAATCCTGAGTTGGGCCATAAAGGAATTACCGCTTTCATTGTAGAGAAAGACACGGAGGGTGTGCAGGTGGCCCAGAAGGAGCGCAAAATGGGGATTCGCTCCAGCGATACCCACTCTATCACTTTCAGTGATGTAAAAGTGCCCAAGGAAAATGTAATCAATGAAGTAGGTTTTGGTTTCAAGTTTGCGATGAAGACACTGGCTGGTGGGCGTATCGGCATTGCCGCACAAGCATTGGGTATAGCCGCTGGCGCCTATGAGCTAGCCTTGAAATATTCCAAAGAACGGAAAGCGTTTGGCAAAGAAATCAGCAAACACCAGGCGATCCAATTTAAGTTGGCCGATATGGCTACCGAAATTGAGGCCGCCCGATTAATGGTGCATAAAGCAGGTTGGCTGAAAGACCAAAAGATGGATTACAATATGGCTAGTGCCATGGCCAAGCTATACGCCTCCGAAGTAGCAATGAAGACCACCGTAGAGGCGGTACAGGTACATGGAGGCTACGGGTATGTGGCAGAATATCACGTGGAGCGATTAATGCGAGATGCCAAGATCACACAGATTTATGAGGGCACCTCAGAAATTCAGCGTGTGGTGATCGCCAGAAGTATTTTGCAATAAGCAACAAAATCAATGCCCCCATAAAAGAAAAGCCGGTCATCATCAAATGACCGGCTTTGTTGTTTGTCTGATCGGTTAGGCAAAAGAGGTACCGCAGCCACAGGTTTCGTTGGCGTTGGGATTGTTGAAGATAAAACCTCGATTATCCAGTCCTTCGTGATAATCGATTTCCATCCCCATCAGATACATGCCATGAGAAGGATTCATGAACACACGGATCCCATCAATCTGGTACTCTTCATCGTCTTGCTTTTTCTCATCAAAGCCCAGCACATAGCTTAACCCGGAGCATCCTCCGCCTTTCACACCTACACGAAGACCAATGTGCTCCGGCAGTTGCTGCTCCTTCTTCAGTCGCTTCAGCTCGGTGCTGGCGCCTTCCGTCAAGACTATCGGTTGTGTATCTACAGCAGCCATATTTCAAATTTTGTGGTCAGTGTGGTAAAACTAATAAAGCCATACTTTAGTTCTACAATCCACCGTTTTATCCTAGCTTCGCAAACCCAAAAAATGGTCAACTATGGAATGGCTCGAGTTAGTATTGTATTCGGTACCTGCCCTGCTGGTGATGGGCACCGCCTACTTGGTGTTGCAGCAGCAAGGCAAACAGCAACATGAAAAAGTACAACTTGAACTGCGGGCCCAGCAAGGTCAACATACCCTGCCTATTCGCTTACAAGCCTATGAACGGTTGGCCTTATTTTTGGAGCGATCAGAATTCAACAACCTGATTCCCAGAATACGCGATGCGGATATGACTGCTTCGGAATTGCAGTATGCGCTCATTACCGCCATTCGCTCGGAGTATGAACACAACCTCACGCAGCAGATTTACATATCTGCCAATTTGTGGCGCTCCATTGCCATATGTAAGGATGAGATGATTAAGACCATCAATCTGGTGGCCGCCACCATGAAGGAAGATGCCACCGGGAATGAGTTAAGCAGGGCTTTGTTTCAATATGTAATTGATAGCGAGGAGCCCATGCCGACCCAAAAGGTTTTGGCCTACCTAAAGCAGGAGGCGGCTCAACACTTTTAAATCGCAGTCGGTACCATACACATGACATTTTTTTGTTACTAAATGCCCTTGTTCCTTTCGTTACCATTAACAATTAATTAACTTGGTCAAGCTTTTAGTCACCTACCCCTTGTAGCGGGTTGACAGTAGCTAATCATGACGCACCTACAAACCATATCGGCCATTCTTTACCCCTATCGCAGGATAGG
>CAJXXO010000302.1 GCA_913062655.1 uncultured Bacteroidota bacterium
TAGTTGCCAATATCAACAAAAGGGGGGGTAACTTGAACTTGATGCCCTAAATGTCGTTTAAACAACCAAATTGTACCCAGTATCAAACGACTACTTTTTACCCTCTTTGTTTCGCTGATTAGCGCCAGCCTCGTCAGTGCGCAGTCGGGCATCACCGGTCAGGTGGTGGATCGCTCCGGTTCGCCCGTACCGTTTGCCACCATTGCCGTGCTTACCCCGACCGATTCGACATTGGTGACCGGTACTACCGCCTCAGAAGAAGGCCGCTTTACCATCCCACTCGATGCGGGAATCTACCGGGTTCGGATTAGTATGCTTTCCTTCCAGGATGCAACCATCGATAGGGTGGAGGTCAACCAACAAGAGGTGGACCTCGGCACAATTACCCTGGCTACCGGTTCGCAGCAGTTGGAACAGGTGGAGGTTAAAGCCAAGCGCAATCAAATGGAGCTGAAGCTGGATAAGCGGGTCTTTAATGTGGGACAAGACCTGGCCAATAGTGGCGCTAATGCTTCCGACATACTGGACAACCTGCCCTCAGTGACCGTAGATGTGGAGGGTAATGTGAACCTGCGTGGGAGTGGTAATGTAGTGATCCTCATCAATGGTAAACCGAGCAGCCTGGTGCAAAGTGGTGACCCACAGTCGCTGCGGCAGCTATTGGGCAGTCAAATCGAAAGAATTGAAGTGATCACCAATCCCTCCGCCCGCTACGAGGCCGAAGGAGAAGTGGGTATCATCAATATTGTGTTGAAGAAACAAGAGAAGGCCGGCCTCAATGGTAGCTTTGATGTAAACACCGGGTGGCCGCAAGACCACGGAGCCGCCTTTACGCTCAACTACCGCAAGAATAAGGTCAATTTCTTCATCAACAATGGCATCAGCTACGATAAGACACCGGGAGGTGGCTCGGGCATTCAACGCTTCGAAACGGCCGATACCTCATTTGCCTTTCGTACACAGCAAGATAATCTACGAGGTGATTGGGGTAACAACCTGCGTCTGGGCGCAGATATCTACTTCAATGAAAAAGAGGTGCTTACCCTTTCTGGTGCGTATGAATACTCTGAGGGCTTTCGTGATAATACCTTCACCTTTCAGGATCTCGATGCCGATGATGAAGTGATGCAAACCGTCACCCGCCTGCAGGATGAGGAAGAGCTGGAGCATGAGGTGGAGCTGGATGCCCGCTACGAGAAAACCTTCTCGGAGGAAGACCACAAGTTGACGGTAGATGTGCGCTATTCTTTACAAGATGATACGGAATTGGCCGATTACCGGGAGTTCAGCGATCAACCGCAAACAGAAGAAATACTGCAACGCTCTTCGAATACCGAAGATGAGCAACGTTTTCAGGTGCAATCGGACTATGTACACCCTTTTGGTAATGAGGGTAAAATCGAAACCGGAGTACGAGCTAGTCTGCGCACGATAGACAACACCTTTTTGGTGGAGGAACAGGATAACACAGGCACTTTTCAACCCATCGATGAGTTCAACAACGATTTTCAGTTTATTGAAAATATCTATGCCGGCTATGCGCAAATCGGGGAAAAATTTGGGGCATTGTCACTGCAAGCTGGCCTGCGAGGGGAGTACTCAGATATCCGCACCCGATTGATCCGGACCAATGAGGAAAATCCAAGGCAGTATTTCAATCTCTTTCCCAGTGCATTTATTGGCTATGAGCTGGATGAGGCAAATACGCTACAGGTTAGCTATAGCCGCAGGATCAGCCGGCCCAGTTTCTGGAATCTGATTCCTTTCCTCAATTACGGCAACAGCCGAAATATTCGTACCGGTAATCCCAACCTCAACCCCGAATACACCGATGCCTTTGAGCTGAGCTTTATGCGCTACTTTGAGCGGGGCTCCTTGCTGAGCAGCGTTTACTACCGGTATACTACGGGCGTTATCCAGCGTATTTCCTATGTCGATAGCCTGGGGGTAACGCGTAGGTTGCCACTCAACCTTGCCGAGGAGCACAACATGGGATTTGAATTCAACTTCAATTATGATATCACTGACTGGTGGAGTGTGAATAGTAATCTCAACCTGTTCAGAGCCATTACCAATGGTGACTTTGAGGGGCGCGACTTGTCGAGGGATACCTATACGTGGACGGCCCGGGCCAGTACTGAATTCAATGTAACACCCTCCATTGACTTGCAATGCACAGGTCGCTACCGTGCCCCGCAAGAGACTACACAGGGTAGCATTCAGTCGCTGGCTGTGATGGACTTTGGTGCATCCTTAGATGTGCTGAACAATAAGGGCACGCTCACCTTTGCTATTCGCGATGTGTTCAACTCGCGTTGGTATATCCGCACTATCGATGAGCCGGGCTTCACCGCCTATCGTGAGTTTCAGTGGCGCCCTCGCCAGTTTACCCTCTCGTTCAACTACCGCCTGAATCAGAAACAGTCGAAAGGTAAGGGGCGCCAAGGCTGGCGCTAATGGTCAAGTGCATATACCCGCTTCAATAAGGGTACTATCTTTTCAGTGTCTATGTCTGCCGCGGTTGAGAAGGGTAGCGTACGCATGGTTTTGCCACTGCCCTGCAACTGGGCTACTTCCTCTTTCGATAGGCCGGCTATGGCAAACCCCAGGTTGACGTGATCCTTCAGGGCTACCATATAAAACTTACCTCCGGCAAAGGTGGGCACGCCCCATTTCATCTCTTCTTGCAAATCGGGAAAGGTGGCATGTAGTACAGCACGCAATTTTTGGCAGATGTCTTGCTGAGGCTGCGGTTGTTTAGCAATGTAGCTGTCTATAGTAGAACCAGGTGCCATGTTGGATAGGACTTACTCTTCATTAGGAATCGGTACACCCTTGGTGGTAAACGATAATCCCTGCGAACCGGTAGTGGAGATCATGACCGCTTCGAAGTAGGGTGGTGGAATGGTGCTGTCGGCAGACCAATGAAAGATAAAGTTGGCACCGGTACCACCCGTGCGATCACGCTCGTTGATCACGATTTCCAGCGTCTCCAACGGCTCGATCAGAATAGGAAACTGTAAGTAATGTTTCACCAGGTCGCCATCGGTATTGAAATAGTCAGCTTGCGTCAGGTACACCGTATCGGTCGGGTGAACGTTGCGCATACTGACGGTAGCCGTCAAATCGTGGGTCTTATGTTCAGACAAGCTGTAGATAGAGCTGTACACCGACAAGTAAGTACGCCCTGTATCCAGCCCGGCCAGCATGGCGGGGATAGCTTTATGTGCCGACCAGTCGGGGAGGGGGGCTTCGTCATAGGCCGCCCGGTTGCAGCTTAGGATCACTGCAGTGGCTATCAGCAAGAATAGCGTCCACTTTTTCATCCCTACCAAGTTACTGTTTTTTGTTTCGGGTCGGCATAGTATCCATCGATAATCCCTATCTCTTTTTACGAAAAAAGCCCCAGGCATTTATGCCCGAGGCTTTCCCTACAAGGTAGTTTACCGTATCCTTACCGCAGGTGAATCAGTCGCTTGGTGTGTCGTTGGCCCTCTATGCGCAGTTC
>CAJXXO010000303.1 GCA_913062655.1 uncultured Bacteroidota bacterium
CAGGCCGATAGCCCTCCGGCCCTTTTGGTGGAGCGGGATGACAATGGCGAGCCATTGGTAGACCCCAACGACCCGGCACGGTACCAGACGAAGTTTTTACAGGCTACACAGGGTACAGTGCTGCCTACGCTTGGCATCATTCTGGAGTATTAAGTCCCTCCATTTGCAGCCGCATTATATCCTGTAGGCGATCGCATTGATATTCATACCGGCACCCACGGAGGCGAACAGCACCACATCTCCCTCGGTAAGGTGGTGCTCCGGTTGTTCTCCTTTGCGCACAAGGTCATATAAGGTGGGTACAGTAGCTACGGAACTGTTGCCCAGTTTTTGGATGCTCATCGGCATGATGTAGTCGGGCATCTCTACGCCATACAGTTCGAAAAACCTTTCGATGATGGCATCGTCCATCTTTTCGTTGGCCTGGTGAAGGAAGACTTTCTTGACCGCTTTGATATCCAGGTTGGCCTTGTCCAGTGCCTCTTTCATAGCAGCCGGTACATGTGTGAGGGCATAGTTGTAGATCTTGCGCCCCTCCATCTTGATATAGCGTACCTTTTCATCACTCTGCGGTTTGGTGGAGGGGCCCAGGTAGAGGTAGTAGGCCTCTTCGTTGGCGTGGGTGACCATACTGTGGGCCAGCACGCCTCTTGCTTGTTCTTCTTCTCTGGCTTCCAACACCGTAGCACCTGCACCATCGCTGAAGATCATGCAGTCGCGGTCATATTTATCGACCACCCGCGACAGGGTTTCCGCTCCAATCACGAGAATACGCTGTGCTGCACCACTCTTCAGGAAGCTTTCCGCCAAAATCACGCCTTGTACCCAGCCCGGGCAGCCGAATAGAATATCATAGGCGACACAGCCTGGGTTTTTAATATCCAGAATGTGCTTTACCCTTGACGCCAGGCTCGGCAATATGTCGGTTTGGATAGTGCCTTCAGGTACATCTCCGAAATTATGGGCCACAATAATCTGGTCCAGGCTCTCCTTGTCGATGCCTGCATCGGCTATGGCTTGCTCCGCAGCGATGGCCGCAATATCGGAAGTGGTCTGTTCCGGGTTGGCATAGCGTCTTTCCTTGATGCCGGTGATGGCCGTAAACTTTCGGGTTACCACCTTTCCGGGCTGTTCAATAGGCGTATGGTCTTTATTGTAAAAGGTAAGGTCTTCAAAAACTGTATTGGGTACAATATTATCGGGAATGTAGCTTCCCGTGCCTGTGATTATCACATTTCTCATATCCGTCCTCTCATCATTTAGCCGCCAAATTAGAAAACAATCCATTCATGGATGGAATGATTTGTATCACCAAGAGCGGGTAGGTTTTTTCCGTATTTCGCTACAAACCGCAATGTATGCATCACAAGACCATTATTGAGCCCTTTAGAATCAAGAGTGTAGAGCCCATTCGATTGTCGAGCCAGGAGGAACGTGTGCAGTACCTGAAGGAGGCGCACTACAACTTATTCCAACTGACCTCTGATCGTGTCATCATTGACCTGCTGACCGATAGTGGAACGTCAGCTATGAGCGCGGAGCAGTGGGGTGGCATCATGCGGGGAGACGAGTCCTATGCCGGAGCTTCGAGTTGGTTGCGGATGGAGGCCGAGATCAAAGACCTTACGGGATTTCCCTATGTTTTGCCGACCCATCAGGGCAGGGCAGCAGAGCGGATTTTGTACAGTTATCTGGGTGGCGAAGGCAAAACGTTCATTGCCAATACCCACTTCGATACTACGCGTGCCAATATTGAATACAGCGGAGCAACAGCCATCGACATTCCTATCGCAGAAGCCTATGAGCCGGAGCAATTTCATCCCTTCAAAGGCAATATGGATACCGATAAACTGCGGGCGCTGATTGAAGAGAAAGGGGGGGCAAATATTGGAGCCGTTATCCTGACTGTAACCAACAACAGTGGTGGGGGACAGCCGGTGAGTATGGCCAATACCCGTGAAGTGGCGGCTATCTGTAAGGAAGCGGGCATTCTTTTCTTGCTCGATGCCTGCCGGATAGCGGAGAATGCGTACTTCATCCACTGGCGGGAAGAGGGCTTTGTCGACCATGCATACCGTAGCATTGCCCAGGAGATGTTTCGGTTGGCCGATGGGGCTATCATGAGTGCGAAAAAAGATGCCATGGTCAATATGGGCGGCTTTCTGGCGGTAAAGGATGCTGACATTGCCGATGCCTGCAAAAACATGTTGATCATTACTGAGGGATACACGACTTATGGCGGATTGTCCGGTCGCGACATGGAAGCCATCGCCATTGGGCTGCAAGAGGTCTTTTTTCCAGACTATTTAAAGTACCGGATTCGGAGTACAACTTACGTGGGTGATAAGCTGCGTGAAAAAGGTGTTCCTATCATGTGGCCGGTAGGAGGGCATGCAGTGTATGTGGATGCCAAGGCCTTTTATCCCAACATACCGGTTGAAGAATTTCCCGGTCAGGCGTTAGCCTGCGACCTTTACTTAGCCGGGGGCATACGAAGCTGTGAGATCGGGTCTGTAATGTTTGGGAAGTATACGGATGACGGTCAATTGATACCGGCTGCTACTGAGTTGGTTCGGCTGGCCATTCCCCGAAGAGTTTACACACAGAGTCATATGGATTATATGATCGAGACCTTCGATGGCCTGATGGACAACCGGGACAAGCGTACAGGATACACGATAACCTACGAGCCGCCCTTCCTGCGCCACTTTACGGCCAATTTCGAACCAAAAGGGTAGAATTCTTACGCAATAATCAGGCCCTGTAGCCCGCTGTGCAGGGGTCAAGGCGCGTAAAATCAAGGTTTCAAGGTCGCTGGGTTGTATATTTGTATCATAGTCTCTGGTTTTTGGTATACAGGAAGGGGAGCTCTCGGGCTCCCCTTCCTTATTTACAGCTCTTGGAATTGCGCTATCTTTGAAGGGTGCTGAGCAAAAAAGCCAAATACGCAATCAACGCACTCGTTTACTTAGGCAAACGATACGAACAAGGCCCCATTCTCATTTCTCAAGTGGCCGAAGCCCAAAATATTCCGCAAAAATTTCTCGAATCCATATTGCTTGATCTCAAGAACGCGGGGGTTTTGAATAGTAAAAAAGGAAAGGGGGGCGGCTACTACCTGATCCGGCACCCGCAGGAGGTGAATATGGCAGAGGTGATGCGTCTCTTTGATGGGGCAATTGCTTTTCTGCCCTGTGTTACTTACAAGTATTACGAACGCTGCGAGGAGTGTAAGGATGAAGCTACTTGCGGCATACGTGATGTCTTTAAGGAAGTACGTGATGCCACGGTAGAAATCCTGAAAGCGGCTACCCTCGATGAGATCATTCAGCGGGAAGAGCGGTTGGCGCAGTAGTCTTTCGGTTGCGAATCAGACCTACGCCAAGCAGTATCAATACTACAGCCAGCAATACCACGCCCCCATACAGCAAGCCAATGAGTGCCTGTGGCTCGGTAACGCCTTCACCGATAGCTGCTCCAAAAAA
>CAJXXO010000304.1 GCA_913062655.1 uncultured Bacteroidota bacterium
GGCCCTACGCAGCTATGCCCCGGGGAGTGTGCGACCTATTCGCTGCCAACATTTAGTGGCGCGACCTATTCCTGGAGTCTAGCTGGCTGCGGCACCCTGTCGGATAGTACCACCTGTGAATCCATAGAGGTCTGTTGGGATCCTTTTGCTGCACCTTGTACGGATACCTTGTTTGTTGCTTATTACGATACCTTTCTGCAATGTGGAGGTACCGCCAGCCTTGAGATAGAAGTACTTCCGGAGATGCCATTGTATGGCAATCCTCTTGTCTGCGCCAACCAGTTGGCTACCTATGGTACCCTAACGGGTATTTCGGCCCATTGGAGTATTGAGCCATCGGGGCCTATACTTTCTGCCTCCCCAAGCTCCACAGTCACGGTTGACTGGAATGGTTTGAGTGGCACCTACCGTTTGATTGCCAAACCACAGGATACCACGTTAACCTGCACAGATTCCACTGATTTTGTGGTCACCGTGGTTCCCCCACCCTTGGCACCCGCTATTTCAGGCGATACCCTGGTATGTGCCAATAGTACCGCCACGTATTGTTCACCGGCACCCGAGGAGGTACGCTGGATCATAACAGGGGGGACACCTTCTACCGCTGTGGGAAGTTGTGTTACCGTGGAATGGGGCCCATCACCGCCTTATGTTGTGCAGGCTTATCAGCAACTGGGAGACCCGCCTGGCTGTCTTTCTGATACTACTACCCTGGTGGTTGCCCCCATTGATTCCCTTACCCCCGTGATTATGGGACCCTCTTCAGATTGCGCCAACGCTACCAGCAATTTCTCGACCTCAACGCCTTATCCAGCCAGTGCCTTTTTTCAATGGTCCATTTCTCCATCCAATGCCGGGGCGATATTAAGCCCTACATCTGCTGCTACAGCGATACAATGGGGCAACAATGCACCACAAACCGTCACCGTCACCTTATCGGTAAATAATTGTGGCTCCATAGTACAAGACACCCATGCCATTCAGTTAGAGGCTATACCCGCACCCACCATCACGCAGTTGAATGATCTTTGTTCCAATGGTGGTAGTGCGCAGTTATCCGCTACAGGAGGAAGTTTCACCACTGTCCAATGGATAGGCCCGAGTGGCTACAATACGTTGGGTAATCCCGCTACCATTACGGAGGCCGGTCTATATCAAGTGAGTGTAACCGATGCCAACGGATGCGCAGGGCAGGCGTCCTATGAGGTGTTTGCCGTGTCTTCTCCTGATGCCAGCATCAGTACACCGGATAACCTTGTGCAATGCGGGGGCACCTCCTACACGGTGCAGCTTTGTGCGTTGGGTAATCCCAACTACAGCTACGCCTGGTCCAATGGAGCCACCACGCAGTGTATAAATGTATCGGCACCCGGTACCTTTGATGTAACCGTAACGGATGTGTCCAATAATTGTACGGCTGTATCCAACAGTCTTACCGTCAGTGAGCAAAGTTGTCCACCCGGCAATTGTACGCCCAATGGTTCAGCCAGCTTTACCGCTTCCACTTGCAATCCCATTTCCTTTACCAATACTTCTACGAATGCCTTTGGCTTTGCTTGGAGCTTTGGAGATGGCAATACTTCAACGGCCACCAATCCTACGCACACGTATGCTGAAGCGGGCTTCTACTATGTACAATTGACAGGTTTGGCGCTTGATGTGAATGGTGTTGACACTTGTGTAGTGTTAGCCGATGCCTCGGTTGAAATACCTTTAGCGGCCAAGTTTGATTACACCAAGGGTTGTCTGGGTGAGCCGGTGTGCTTTACTGATATGAGTTCATTTACTGCGGGAACCACTATTACCTCCTGGAGTTGGAGTTTTGGTGACGCATCCACCTCTTCGTTGCAGAATCCCTGTCATACCTATGCTGCTCCGGGTAGTTACCTGGTAAGGCTTACCATTTCAGATGGTATCTGCACTTCAATGTTTATGGACACTGTGGTAATAGATAGTTTGCCTGTAGCTGATTTTACAGCTTCTGGCCCGAGCTGCATCAACAACCCGGTATTTTTCACAGACAGCTCTTTTGATGACATCAATTCATGGTCATGGACCTTTGGCGATGGCGGTACCTCCTTAAACCAAAGCCCTGCCCATGGCTATGCCAATGCGGGTACGTACAATGTACAGTTGGTGGTAGCAGACAATTATGGGTGCCTTGACTCGGTGCACTACCCAGTGGTGGTTGATTCCAACTTGCTTGGGGGATCCATTGCCGCCTTTCCTGATTCCGTAGTATGCGCAGGTAAACCTGTAACCTTGGTGGCGCCTTCGTGTAGCAGTTGTACCTATCAATGGAGTACCGGTTCAACGGCAGATAGTGTGACAGTAACCAGCACGGGATTATATGCTGTAACGGTAACAGATAGCAGCGGCTGCACCTATTCGGATATTATCAGGGTAACGGTTCATCAACCCCCACCCACTACGCTGAAAAGTTTTAACGGAGATGCCTTTTGTTTGGGCGAATTCACAAGTGTACAAAGCCTATTCAATCCAAATTGGACCTATTTCTGGTCTACCAATGATGCGGTCAATGATAGCAGCACCTTTGCCTCTGTCTTTGTTAATCCTAATGCGGCCGGGCAGTACACCTATCAGTTAATTGTCACTGACACATCTACGGGTTGTGCCGATACCACTGATACCTATACGATTACGGTACATCCTACTCCGCAGCCTCCTGCCTTGTCAGCGTTGGGCGCTACAGTAGTTTGTGATGGAGAAGCCATTCAGCTTGTAGCCAGCCATCCAGACCCCACTGTAAGCTTGCAATGGAGTACAGGAGAGGTGAGCGATACCATCGAGGTACTGACCAGCGGTTGTTACGATGTGATCGCCACAGATACCAATGGTTGCACCAGCGACACGCAGATATGTGTCACCGTTAATCCATTGCCAGACCTGTGCGCGTTTTATGAAGGTTGTTATGACACCTGCAGACCTTATGTGATAGATGGGCCAGCGGGGGGTGCCAGCTATCAGTGGCTCTTCAATGGCAATCCTATAAGCGGAGGTACTAGCCAGGATTTTTCAGCACAGCAAAGTGGTGCCTATGCTGTGGTGGTGACCAATAGTCTTGGCTGTACAGATACCACAGGAGAGCTCGACCTCCATCTGTATGACTGTCCCGATAGTCTTTGTGCGGACCTGTTGATTGATTCGGTGTCTTGCGATTCCAATGGCAACTATTTGTTGCATTACCGCGTGATTAATTTGTCGCAGTTGGTAGTATCCCAGGTTTCCCTGGAGATTCTGCCACCTTACCTGCATATCCCCTATGCGCCCCACTTGTCGTTTCCTTCTGTGGCACCCGGTGACACTTCACATCCGTTGAGTGCTACGCTTTACCAGCTCCAGGCGGGCGATTCACTGTGCTTTCGCGTGCATGTATCAGCCTTCGACTCATTAGGGAGGGAGGAGCTATGCTGTTATTCCGATACCGCTTGCGTGGTGATGCCTAAATGTGATACCGAT
>CAJXXO010000305.1 GCA_913062655.1 uncultured Bacteroidota bacterium
GCCAGGCCATCCAAATACAAGGGGGTGAAATAAAAGACACCCGCAGCAATGGCCGCTACCAGTGGGAATCCAATGCCGGGGCTTTGTAGCTCAAAGAATATCCCAAAGAAGATAACCGTCAATAAAATACCGCTTACAGCCGGTTGCGTGAAAAAGCGTACAATCTCATCGATGGTAGACGAGGTATATTGTATTTCATCGTACGTATCCAGTCCAATATGGGCCAAAGCCTCCGCTTCCGTTTTCACGATTTTGTCACAATAATCATTGGCCAGGGCCTCTTTGGCGGTGAAGGTTAATATCTTCCCGGAATCAATAACACCGGGAATCGCCACATCCGGGTTGACCATGGCCTCAGCGATGTCAGGATCGCGTCCTTTTGCTTCTGCGGTGGCCCGAAATTTCTCCCGAAAATAGCTTTGGTATTTTTCCGCTGCCGCCCCACCTTGCTGATCGACTACGACTGCTGCACCAATGGTGGCCTCCTTTCGCATGTAAATGCTATCACACGCCACAGAGATCAGCGCACCGGCTGATGCCGCATTGTTGATGATGAAAACAGCTGTTGGAATATCCGTATTCAACAGGCGCGTTCGCATTTTGTCGGCTACGTCTACGGCCCCTCCATAAGTGTCGAGTCGAAGCAATATCAGATCTGCCTGCAAAGAGTCGGCTTCGTCCATGGCGGCATTAAAAATGCGCAGTGCAGGCTCAAAAATGCCCTCTTCTATGGTGAAGGTGTACACCAAAGGCGTCTCATTTGCCGTTACGGGTGGAGTGGCCACGGTGTCTTGTGCCCAAAGGGGCTGTATAGACAACCACACGATGGTGCAACATATCGTGTACAACTTGCGGAATGCGTAGGACATAGGCTGCGGTCGAACAACTATTTTTGAAACGGGTGAAAGTCTGTTTACCCAAAATTTAAAATTACAAGAAAAACAGCACTGCTATGAAAGAGTTGATTTTGCTGTTGGGGTTTGGATGTTCCACGCTGGGTGCCATGGCTGCCGCACCACTGACAGATAGTATAGGGTATTTTCTCAAAGGACAGGATACCATTGTTATTTATGAAGTGGGAGCGGGTGAGACCCTCTCTGCCATTGCACGGAAATATAGTATTTCTGTAACAGGCATTACCAACTTGAATCCCAACCTTCAACCTGATGCGCTACAGGAAGGCCAAATCCTGAAGATACCCGGTGCGAATCTGCGAAAGCAATACCGTTCTACAGGCAGTAGTGCTGTGACCTCAAAACCACAGGTAACCCCCAGTCAGAATAAATCGCAATCGCATACTATTATGCAAGGCGAAACACTGTATGCCATAGCCCGACACTTCAATGTGTCGGTAGAGGCCCTCATTGAAGCGAACCCAGGCCTGCAACCCGATAAGATTTACGCAGGGCAGGTGCTGCAAATTCCCGGTACAAAGGCAGGTGAAGTGGCCACACCACCTGCAAAAACCAACACTCAGGTGGAACCGAAAAAAGCGCAGGCGCCAAGCCAAGCCGACCTCATTGCCCATTCCACCATTGAAACAAAGAAAGAAGAAAAGCCAGCCTCGACAAAAGAGGCAAAGGCCTCCGAGGATGCCATTTTGCATGTAGTGCAAAAGGGGGAGACTATGTTTAGCCTCTCCAGGCAGTACGATGTAACGGTAACGGACATCAAGTCCTGGAATGCCCTGAGCAGTTTTCAAATTGATGTAGGCGATGAGTTAATTGTGGGCTATAAACAATCCGAACAGGCACCGGCACAATCGGTGGCCGAAGCGAATACACCGGAAAAGGCTGAGGAAACACCGGTGGTGAAGGAGAAAAAACAACCCCGCTTCACTTATGACGGCATGGATAATATCCTGTCCTTACAATACAAAGAAGACCTCAGCAGTAACTACTATGTGGAAGAACGCAACAATGGCATAGCCAGTTGGATCAGCGATGTGGATGGGTATCCTTATGAAAATGGGTATTTCGCCCTGCATCGAACCTTACCCATAGGTACGGTGGTGAAGGTGCGCAATCTGATGAATGATAAGATCATTTTTGCTAAGGTCATAGGCCGCTTGCCCAATACGGATGCCAATGAAAAGATCATGCTCAAACTGCCCGAAGCCGCTAAAGAAGATCTTAAAGTGTTGGATGCGCAGTTGGTGATGGAGGTGAGTTACTTGCGAAAGATGAATTGATCAACCCGTTACACTTTCTAATTTATTTTATATGTAATTTTCGTCCATGAATGGTGGACGATTACAAGGTTTTTTAGCCCTCTTCTTTCTGCTTATTGCCCAATGGAGCCTCGCACAGCCCCTGGATGCCATTGCCGATTCCATCCGCCAACTGCCTGATGATACGAATAAGGTGAAGAATTGGTCAAGGTTGGCCTCCGCCTTTATGCAGAGCAATTTGGACTCTGCTAAGGCATTTGCCGACTCTACCTTGTTTCTTTCTACCCGGCTTAATTATCCAAAGGGCATTGCCCTGGGCCATGAAAAACGGGGTACGGTTAGCCATTACCGAGGTAACTTCCTCAATGCAGTGGAATACTACCAAAAGTCGCTGACCTATCACGAAGCGGTGGACAACAACCGAAGTGCAGCCATTATACTCACCAACATGGGGCTCTGCAAGCGCAGTCTGGGCGACTTTGATGAAGCGATGGCATTGTATTTCGAATCCTTGCATAGACGGGAGTTGATTGGGGACAGCAATGGTGTGGCGTACAGTTTGAAAAGCATTGGTGAGACCTATGCCATACAGAAAGACTACGAGAAGGCAGAAAAGTATTTTTTTCAGTCACTGCGGGCCTTCGAAGAGCTGGGCAATATCCCCATGGAGCACACCATGTTGCTTAACCTCGGTGGCTTTTACAGAGAGCAAGGGAAGCTGGACAGTGCGGAGCATTACATCCAGAAGGGTTTGGCATATTTTGAGGTTCATGGTCCGAAGAACGAGCTGGCACGGGCTCACTACAATCTGGCCGGTTTATACCTTTCACGCAATCAACTAGATGCGAGTGCTGCTGCCTACCTCATTTCCAAGCAGATTTATGAGGAGTTGGGTTTTTCCATGCGGGTGGTAGGTAATCTGATTAGCCTGAGCAAAGTGTCAAAGCTTCAAGGGGATGTATCGCAAGCCAGTGCCTATGCTACAGAAGCCCTGGAGCAGGCAAAACTACTGAAGACCAAGTCGCAGATATCCAGGGCGCTACTGCAATTGTCTGACATCTATAAGTCAACCGGTCGGTATGAAGAAGCCTATGACTATTATGTGCAGTTTAAAACCATGGAAGACAGCATTAGCAATGAAGAGAAACAACGCACCATGCTGGAGTTGGAGGAAAAATACCAGAACAGGCTGAATGAGCAACGGCTGAGTGAACTCTCGGCAGCCCATGAGATGGCTGAATTCAAATTGCAGCAGAAGGAACGACAGCAGTTGGCATTCATTCTATTTGCCGTTTTAGT
>CAJXXO010000306.1 GCA_913062655.1 uncultured Bacteroidota bacterium
CAACAATGTAAGCTTACCAGCCGTTTTGGCCAGCTGCCTCAGTGAGAAAGCCGCTTCCATCATACGGGCGCCACCACTTTTAGAAATGATCATGAGCGGAACCCTGTGCTCCAGACAGTAGTCTACCGCCATGCTGATCTTCTCCCCCATCACCGAGCCCATTGACCCGCCAATGAAACGAAAATTCATGGCACACACCACTAAATCCTGTCCCCCTACAGTACCCGTAGCCACTTCCATAGCTTCGTCCAGGCCGGTTTTCTTTTTGGCCTCTTGTAAGCGTTTCTTATAAGGCTTTAAGTCCTTAAATTTTAGGGGATCGGTAGGTTCCAGGTTTTCGAACAAGAGGGTAAACTCTTCATCATCAAACAACAGGTGAAAATAATCGATAGCGCCAATGCGCTCGTGATAGCCACATTCCTGGCAGACATAATAGTTCGCCCGCAGCTCCTTGTAGGGATAAGTGGCGCCACACTCCTTACACTTGTGCCACAACCCATCGGGGGCTTCTTTCTTTTCTGCGGTTGCTGTGGTTATCCCTTCGCGTAGTCTTCTGAACCAACTCATTGAAAGCAGTTTAACGCCCGTGGGGAGCCAGACGATTTAAATGTAAGGGTTTCGCAAGCTTCTGACAAATGGCCTGTAACAGATCAGGCTATGGTCACTTCTTTTGTTAGGTATACATCCTGTATGGCCTGAAGCAATTCTACCCCTTCTTCCATCGGACGTTGGAATGCTTTACGACCAGAGATCAGTCCCATGCCGCCTGCGCGTTTGTTGATCACAGCCGTTGCCACTGCTTCGGCCATATCACTGCTGCCTGAAGAAGCCCCACCACTGTTGATCAAACCGGCACGCCCCATATAGCCATTGGCAACCTGATACCGTGTCAGATCAATCGGATGATCCGTGGCCAGTTCTGTATAAATGCGCTCATCCAGCTTACCGTAGCTGCTGTCACCTGCGTTCAGCGCCTTGTAGCCACCATTGACGGTCGGCAGCTTCTGTTTGATAATGTCAGCTTGAATGGTAACGCCCAGATGGTTCGCCTGACCAGTGAGGTCAGCAGCAGTATGGTAATCTGTGCCATCTTTCTTGAAACCACTGTTTCGCATATAGCACCACAATATGGTGGCCATACCCAACTCGTGCGCGTAATCAAAGGCCTCTGCTATCTCTTGTAGCTGACGATTGCTCTCCTCTGACCCGAAATACACAGTAGCGCCAATAGCCACGGCACCCATTTCCCAAGCGTTCTTTACATTGCCAAAGGAAATCTGATCGAAAGTATTCGGATAAGTCAACAACTCATTGTGATTGATCTTCACGATGAAGGGAATCTTGTGGGCATACTGTCGGGAGACAGACGCCAATACGCCAAAAGTGGAGGCTACCGCATTGCAACCGCCCTCGATGGCGAGCTTTACAATATTTTCCGGGTCGAAATAAGCCGGATTTTTTGCAAATGACGCACCCGCAGAGTGCTCTACCCCCTGGTCGACCGGGAGAATGCTCAAATAGCCCGTACCGCCAAGTCGACCGTGGTCAAACATGGTCTGCAAATTGCGCAACACTTGGTTGCTGCGATTGCTCTTAGCCCATACCGCATCCACGTAGTCTGGGCCCGGTAAGTGCAAGTTTTCTTTTGGTATGGTAGTACAGGTATGATTCAACAGCGACTCTGCCTGATTGCCGAGTAAGCTGGAAATTTTGTCGATAGCCATAATGCTCTTTTTAAGTTTGGATTAGCGGGTACAAAGTTGGGCAATATTGCCCATATCCCGAAAATAAGTTGCCACGAGGTCTTCAGGAAGTTCCTGATAGAGAAATGACAGTTTTGGGGCGCAAATTACAGCCAAAGTCGATATTTTACCATCATGAAAGCCTACACTTACGTGGTATGTGCGGTATGGTGTCTTGCCGGACTCTTGTATTCCTGCCAAAACAAAGGGGCTCAGGATGACTGTAATGATGAATTGTTGGGTCAGGCGACCCAGGGCAACCTGGCTTTTCGGCCCATCCATGCTGTAGTAGCCTTTCCGCAAGCGGGCTTTTCGGTTGGCGTATTGGTAGAAGACCCCTCTGGTGATCACGTCAACCTGGAGGTATGGAAGGCCAATGGCGACCAACGCGTATTGGAAGAGCAAGTTGGTAGTGAGCTGCTGGCCGTTACCCCCGGTGGTCGGCTGTTTTATCGCAGATCGGTGGATGTGTTCAAGCGATCCTTTAGCTCCATTGGTGCCACAGGAGCTGACCGGCAAGACCATCTGGCTCCATCTGTAGTACCCGCTGCCTTCGTTGGCCGTCCTACTGATTCATTGCTCTACATCTGGGGCACCAATGGAAACCTGGTCGCCTACGACTACTTATTGGAACAGGAACAAGTAATCACCAATAGCAATAGGAATGTAGTCAGTTACAGCCCTTCGATGAGGCGATTGCTAGTGGTAGAAGATAAATGGCTACTGGCCAAGAAATACAGTACCGGGCAGTTAGATACATTAGGTCATCTAAACAACCTGGGCAACAGCCAACAATTCACCGGTCAACCGGTGTGGCTGGAATCCACTCATTCGTTATGGGTTTCAACAGACCGCGGTCTGTTCCGCTATGCGTGGGATGACGACAAGTGGGACACGCTACTCTCCTTCTGTCCGCAAGATCGAATTGTAGTCTGGAGTGCCGGATCCTCCCAAAAGATTGCCGGCTTTCAATATGAACGCGAATTTGACGCTGGCAGCTATTCGGAAATACAGTATCCCGTTACGCTACACTACCAGGCTAAAACCGGGAATCTGCAAGTGGAAGTGGTGGAAAGAAAAGAGTAATTATCCTTCAAGGCCTTGCTGGAAATAGTTCGCCATGCGCAGCATACGGCTACCATACCAGGAAAAGAGCTCTCCATCCACCAATCGTACTTTGCTGTCAGGCAAGGCTTCGGTAATCTCATCGATGTGCTGCTCCTTAAAGGGGAACGGCTCACTAGACAGCCATACCTCATCTGTATGTCGCTCGGCTAACTCTTGCAGGGTGACCTTGGGGTAGCGACCCTTTCCCGCCAACACATTTACCACCCCCAGCCGCTCCAGCACAGAGTCGATAAATGTATCTGCACCAACGCCCATCCAGGGCCTGCGCCAAATTAGATAGGCCACCCTCTGGGCGTCAAATTTGGGCCAGGTCTGCAAGGATCTTTCAATAGCGATGGCCAATTGTTCTGCTTGTTGCCCAGCAGCTACCAATGCGCCCACGTCACGGATCATCTGTATCGCTTGCGGTAGCGTGCGCACATCGCTTACCCACACCGGATAGTGCTGGGCTAATCGCTCTACGTCTTCTGGTGTGTTTTCTTCCTTATTGGCAATAATCAGGTCGGGCTGCAGTGCTTCTACCGCCTCGTGTTTGACCTGCTTGGTGCCCCCAATTCGTGT
>CAJXXO010000307.1 GCA_913062655.1 uncultured Bacteroidota bacterium
GTCTTCTTTTTGGTGGACGGCAACCATTGTGCGGGATAGGTGTAATATCGCGGATGGTAGTCACTTCGATACCCACCCCTGAAATAGCCCGAATGGCAGACTCACGACCGCTACCTGGGCCTTTTACAAAAACTTCCACCTTGCGCAGTCCCGCATCGTAGGCGGTTTGAGCGGCATCAGAAGCGGCCACCTGTGCGGCATATGGTGTGTTTTTCTTCGACCCACGGAAGCCAGCCTTACCGGCCGTACCCCATGAGATCACATCACCCTTGGCATTGGTGATGGTGATAATGATATTGTTGAAAGACGCTTGTATGTGGGCTTGGCCTTCGGCACCCACACCCACTTTGCGCTTCTTAGATGTTTTTTTACCCTTTGCAGTAGCCATATCTTAGGTTCGTTTCTGTCGTTATCTATTATTTCGGTGCTTTCTTCTTACCTGCTACCGTCTTCTTCCTGCCCTTACGTGTACGAGCGTTGGTTTGCGTGCGCTGTCCACGAACCGGCAGCCCTTTACGGTGACGAATACCCCGGTAAGAACCGATATCCATCAAACGCTTGATGTTCAACTGCACCTCCGAACGAAGGGCACCCTCTACGGTCAGATCATTGTTGATGATAGAACGAATCTTGGTGACTTCGCTATCATCCCAATCCTGCACTTTCTTGTTGATGTCTACCCCTGCTTCCTCCAGCACTTTTCGCGCTGTGGTGCGACCAATACCGTAGATGTATGTCAAAGACACTACACCACGCTTATTCCGGGGAAGATCTATACCTGCTATCCTTGCCATAGTAGATTACCCTTGACGTTGTTTGAATTTTGGATTCTTCTTATTGATGACGTAGATGCGTCCCTTGCGCTTTACGATCTTGCAATCGGCACTACGTTTCTTTACTGATGCACGTACCTTCATGATAATGTCCTCTTATTTATACCTGTAGGTAATTCGACCTCTGGATAAATCGTAGGGCGACATCTCTACTGCAACACGGTCACCAGGCAGGATACGGATGTAGTTCATGCGCATCTTACCGGATATGTGGGCCACGATCTCGTGACCATTTTCCAGCTCGACTCTGAACATGGCGTTAGACAACGCTTCTACAATCGTTCCGTCCTGTTTTATGACGTCTTGTTTAGACATGTATGGCTCCTTGTTTATCCCCCGTTTTCAAACGGGCTTGCAAATATCTGATTTTTTGTCCTAAAAACCTGAATATCAGTTCAATTTTTTAGATGCTCTGTACATTGGCAGAGGCACGTCCTTTAATGCGGCCCGACTTCATCAATCCATCGTAGTGACGCATCAACAAGTGGCTTTCGATCTGCTGCAACGTATCCAGCACTACACCGACCATAATAAGCAGTGAAGTACCACCAAAGAACAAAGCAAATGCCTGGCTAACCCCAAAGTACATGGCGAATGCCGGCAAAATCGCTACCAAGCCCAGGAATATCGATCCTGGCAGGGTAATGCGAGACATCACGTTATCAATAAACTCCGCGGTTCTTCTTCCGGGCTTTACACCGGGGATAAATCCACCATTGCGCTTCATATCATCGGCCATTTGTACGGGGTTTACCGTCAAAGCCGTGTAGAAGTAGGTAAAGACAATGACCAGTAGGAAGTAGACGAAGTTGTATCCAAAGGAGGTAAAATCGCTGAACGTCTGTACAAAGCCTGAGTTGTCAAAACCGATAAACGTACCGATGGTACTCGGTAAGAACATCAGGGCCTGGGCGAAGATAATCGGCATTACACCGGCTGCGTTCAGCTTTAAGGGCAAGTATTGACGGTGTCCACCGGTCTGCATTCTTCGCATACCGCTACCTACAATACGCTTCGCATACTGAACCGGTATCTTACGCACTGCCTGCACGAGTGCAATTGTGGCCATAACGACTGCTACCAGGAAGGCCAACTCTATGATCAACTGCACCAATCCACCGGTATCCTGGGTCCGCTGACCGATCTCTTGCATCAAGGCTCCTGGCAAAGTGGCCACAATACCTACCATGATGAGTAAGGAAATACCATTACCAATACCGCGGTCGGTGATACGCTCACCCAACCACATCACGAAGATGGTTCCGGTAGTGAGAATGATAACCGAGCTTATGGTAAACAGGGTAGTCATTTCCGGGGCAATAGCACCGCGGAAAGAGGTTTGTAGATATACATTGTAACCGATCGCCTGGAAAGCAGTAACCACTACCGTAAGAATACGGGTGATCTGGTTGATCTTGCGTCTTCCACTTTCTCCTTCCTTCTGCAACTTTTGGAAATACGGCACAGCAAAGCCGAGCAACTGCACAGCGATGGAGGCCGAGATATAAGGCATAATCCCCAAGGCAAAGATAGAGGCCCTGGAAAAGGCCCCTCCTGCGAAGATGTTGATCAGGCTAAGGATACCGGGCGCACTGCCAGATCCTTGCGCAGCTTCCAACGCTTCGGGGTTGATACCAGGTAAAACGACAAAAGACCCTATCCGGTAAATCAGGATAAGGCCAAGTGTGTAGAGGATGCGCTTTCGCAGATCCTCAATTTTGTAAATATTGCGAAGGGTGTTGATCAGTCCTTTCATTATTGGATGATGTTTACAGTGCCACCAGCGGATTCGATAGCTTGCTTGGCAGCTGCACTCGCTGCATGAACAGTTACTTCCAGTTTACCCGATACCTCGCCATTGCCCAGGATCTTCACTACATCATTTCGTTTGATGTAGTTGGCCTTGCGCAAGGTATCCACATCGATGGATGTGGTATTGAGCTTATCGGCAATCGCCTGAAGGTTGCTCAGGTTGAACACCCGGTACTCCACACGATTGATATTCTTGAATCCACGTTTGGGCACCCGTCTTTGCAATGGCATTTGACCTCCTTCGAAGCCTGCCTTACGCGAGTAGCCAGAACGCGACTTGGCCCCCTTGTGACCACGAGTGGAGGTACCGCCTTTACCGGAACCTTCACCACGTCCGTAGCGCGTATTGCCTTTGACAGCACCTTTTGCCGGTTTGAGATTGCTAAGATCCATGATTATGCTTCTTCAACGTTTACCAAATGCTTTACTCTATCCACCATACCCAGAATCTGAGGTGTGGCTTCATGCTCTACGGTCTTGTGCATTTTTGTCAGGCCGAGCGCTTTCATCGTTTCCTTCTGGCGCTTGGGTCTGTCTATCACGCTTTTGACCTGTGTGATTTTAATCTTAGCCATGATGCTACAATTATCCTTTGAACACTTTATTCATCTCAATGCCACGCTGCTGCGCAATCGTCATCGGTTCACGCAGTTTTGTCAAACCATCAATGGTTGCCTTAATTACGTTGGCTGCATTGGAGGTTCCCAACGACTTTGACAGTACGTCATGGATACCTGCACTTTCCAATACGGCCCGCATAGCACCACCGGCAATAACACCG
>CAJXXO010000308.1 GCA_913062655.1 uncultured Bacteroidota bacterium
CCACCTATCCAACGCTTTGCCGACAGGGTAAGCGCCCTCATTTTCACCGTTGTTACTACCATTGCTATCCTGACCTTTCTGATCGGTCATTTTGGATTTTCGCTATCCGCTACCCAGGCGCTGCTGAACAGCATCGCGGTATTGGTGATCGCCTGTCCCTGTGCGATGGGCCTGGCTACCCCCACTGCTGTGATGGTAGGTGTAGGGCGCGCGGCTAAAAATGGGATTTTAATCAAAGGTGGCGACACCATTGAAGCTACTGCAAACACCAAATATGTAGTCTTCGACAAGACCGGTACACTGACAACAGGTGATATTGAAGTAGAAAAGATGGTGGTGCATGGGCTGACTGAGCCGGAGGCTCAACAGTATATCGTGGCACTGGAGCAGCGAAGCTCCCACCCTATTGCCAAAGCCCTGCTAGAAGCCTTCTCTGGTGTGCAAGCAGTCAACCTCGATACCATTGAAGAGATAAAAGGTGCAGGTATGCGGGGCATAGATGCTGACGGCAACACCTGGACACTGGGCTCCCACCGGATACTTGAGCAGGAGCTGGAAGGGGATATCTTTTTACTGCGCAATAAGGAAGTGGTAGCTCAGCTATGGCTGGCCGATACGATCAAGGAAGAGGCCAAAACCATGATTACCACCTTGCAAAACCATGGCATTACCCCCATTTTGCTCAGTGGCGACCGCCAGGCGAAATGCGAGCAGGTAGCCCATGCACTCGGTATTTCGGCCATCCATGCCGAACAACTGCCCGACCAGAAGCTGGCAGTGATTGGTGACTACATGAAGAAGGGCAAGACCATCATGGTTGGTGATGGCATTAATGATGCGCCCGCCCTGGCAAAAGCCCACGTGGGTATTTCTCTGAGTAATGCTACGCAAATCGCTATTCAATCGGCACAGATTGTTTTGCTGAATGGCCACCTGGAACGCTTGCCACAAGCATTGGGGATCACCCGTGGTACGGTAATAACCATCAAGCAGAATCTTTTCTGGGCTTTCTTCTACAACAGCCTGGCCATTCCCATTGCCGCGGTTGGGTTGTTGAATCCAATGATTGCTGCGCTGTCAATGGCTTTCAGCGATGTAATTGTAGTCGGTAACAGCATTCGCCTGAAATACCGAAATTTGAAGGTAGGCCGATCCCGTTCGTAAGGGGCCTTTACCTATGACCCAAGACAAGCCCAACCACATTCTCTTTATCTCTGATTGGTATCCACATGCGGATCGACCCTTTGATGGGATATTCATACAGAAATTGGCGCAGTGCATCCAATACCAGCCCGGTTGGCAGGTATCTAATATCTCTTTTCACAGCCATGATAAAGGCTACCTGGTGAAGGAGCAAGTGCATAACGGTATTCATGAAGTGCGGCTTTTCTACCCGGAAAAAGCCCCTAAGCTCCTGCGTCATTGGCGGATGTATCAAATGATCAAAGAGGCGGCAGAACGGCTAGCGGCTACCTATGGACCGGTACAATTGATACAAGCGAACATTATGCCCTTTGCGGCCCTGTATGCTTACCGGCTGGCCCGCAAGTGGCGTATCCCTTTTGGCATACGCGAAGGGTACTCCGTCTACCTGGATGACCAGTTTTTGGACTTCCCTTGGTTCAAACGAAAACTGACCCGGTTTGTAGCCCACAAATCCGATTTTTTAGTCGCCATTTCTGCTGCCCTGGGAAAGGCGTTGCAGCGACATTTCCCCAAGGTGAATCCGGTCATTATTCCCAACCCTGTTTTGCGTGAGATTCCCAAAGCACGATCAGCTCCTACCACGCCCACCTTGGTGTCTATTGCCGATTTTAGGCCCTATAAAAGGTTGTCTGTGCTGCTGGAAGCCTTTGCCAAAGCTCTCGAACATAACCCCGAACTGCAACTTGACCTGTACGGCAAAGGTCCGGAGGAAAAGCAACTACGAGAGCAAGCAGCCGCACTCGGTATCGCCAACAGGGTCCGATTGCTGGGAACCGTACCCAATGCCACCATTTATGAGCGACTGCCCGGCTATAGTTTTTTGGTAATCAGCAGTGCGGTGGAGACCTTTAGTAATGTGGGCATTGAAGCGCTATCATGTGGTGTACCTGTATTGGCGACAGACTGTGGTGGCCCGGCTGACTTCATTACGGCCACAAATGGACTGCTCGTAGCACCTAATGATGCCAAAGCCCTGACGGAAGGCATCCTCCAAATGATAGCGAATAGCGAAGAATACGACCGGTCCGCCATCCAACAAGCCGCGATCGATAGATTCAGCATGGCCGCTGTTGGACAGCAATATGTTTCTTTATACAAAGACGCTATAGCGCGATAGGTATGTGCGGAATTGCCGGATATATATCTTTTTCAGGGCCTTCCACCGTTCCAAGCGCCTTTGTCGACTATGCTACCCGTCAGCTACGTCACCGGGGGCCCGATGGTACCGGTCTTCTGAGCGCCCACTCCGATCAGGTTATTTGTGCATCACCGGCAGCGGAAGCCCAGGCCTTCCCGGATCTTCCCTGGCGACCCACACAAGAATGGGCAGCGGTGGCTACACGGCCCGCTGTATTGGCGTTGGGCCACAACCGGCTCAGCATTTATGATACCTCCACAGCGGGTCACCAGCCCATGTGCACACCCGACCGGCAGCATTGGATCGTCTTCAATGGCGCCATCTACAATTTCAAAACACTCCGAACGGAACTGGAAAAAGCCGGCTTTTCCTTTCTCACCGATACCGATACAGAGGTCATTTTAGCCGCGTATCAGCACTGGGGCCAGCAGTGTCTCGAGCATTTCGAAGGCATGTATGCCTTTATGATCTGGGACAGGGCTCAGCAAAGACTTTGGGGGGCCCGCGATCGTACAGGGGTGAAGCCTTTATACTGGTATCGTGATGATAAGGGCTTTGCCTTTGCGAGTGAGCAGAAGGCCCTCTGGCAAGCACCCGGTGTCCAGACGGCTCTCCGGCCAGCCGGCATTGTGGCCAATCTATTTACCCGGGAGCTGGACGCCCACCCCGAAGGTTTGTTTACCGGCATCCATGGACTTTTACCCGGTCACTCCCTCACCGTACAGCTCCAAGAGGCCGAAATAGAAACCCGTGCTTTGCCGTTACCAGCTTCCATCGCGCCACCCCATGACCCCATACCGGCTATACGGGAGGCGCTGCAACACAGTATCCATCTCCGTGGACAAGCCGATGTACCCATTGGTGTCGCTGTGAGTGGAGGCCTGGACAGCAGTATCGTGGCGGGCACACTGCAGGCGTTGGGCCACGAACAGTTACCGGCCTTTACGGCCACCTTCCCCGGTTTTCAGTTTGATGAGTCAGCCTATGCCGCTATGATGGTGGAACATATACAGGGCGCCTGGCATACCGTAACACCAACTGCCACAGACTTTTGGCAAGACCTACAAGACCTCGTCTACAC
>CAJXXO010000309.1 GCA_913062655.1 uncultured Bacteroidota bacterium
AAGCCGATGGTCCACCATTTGGAGCTGTTGTCACCGCGCAAATACCCTTCAATATTCTTGCTACCTCTCGTCTTCCATGTACCGTAGAGTACAATAAACAAGAGGGTTCCCAGCATGACCAACCAATCGATCTGAGCCATTAGTTGTAAATAAGGGTGATGATATAATAGATGACGACCTGCAGCACTAATACTATCGCCAACAGCGCATACATTCCGCGCCAATGTTTAAAAAATGGCGGTTTCTCTTGCGCTACTTCATCCAGCGGATGCTGATCATTCGTGGCCATAGCTAATCAAGTTTGCCAAGAGTCGAAAAGCACCCGGTACTCCGCCCGGTAATTCGCGGAAAAAACTGATACCGGTGTACATGAATGCGCCCTTACCATAGTCAGCTACCACCAGCATGCCTTCCAACGGATCCTCACCCGGATCATTGGCCCGGAAGACGGGCCGATAGTCATCCGACCATTCCTCCGCGAAGTACAACCCCCGTTCCTGCACCCATCCTTCAAAATCAGCTTCTGTCAACCGGTTTGGGGTGTTTACCAGCGGTTCTTTTAGATCAATGATCGTTATAGGCGCTTGTTCCACGGTCACTCGGCCCCGACCAATCTCCAAGGGATACGGGCCGATGTCATCGGTGAGTAAGCCCCACGTGGTTTGGTATTGGACAATCAGGTTGCCCCCCTCTTCCACATACGACATAAGTATAGGCTTTTTGGCTGGCAACCACTCCTCCGTATTGAAAGCACGAATGCCAACCAGAATGGCGTCAAATGCCGACAGATCTAAAGAAGAGATGTTGTTCTCATTGATCATGGTAACCGCATAGCCGATCTGTTCCAGGTGCTCCGGTACCGCATCACCAGCGCCCATGATGTAGCCCAGTTTGTCCCCCCTGGTCTCCACATCCACATTCATCACCTTCGCCTCTGCGGGTGGAAAGTAGGTTTGAATGGGAATATGGTCGTAGGTTATGCTGGTACGGCTGTAGCCATAATCCTTACCGTTGATGGTCAGGATAGCCTTTACCGTACCTACCGATGAACCGGTTGGAGGGGTTACTTGCGCTACAAAGGTTTGCTCTTCCCCTGCCGATTCGAAGCTAAGGGCCGCTGATGGCTGCTGTACTTGCCAGCCCTCCGGCAACTCCAGTTGAACATCAACCTTCACATTCTCTTGCCAGGCGGTCACCCGCAGTTTTACCTCTTTAGCCTCACCATTCAGAAAGGCCAGCACCGGCTCATCAAAAGCCACGGTGGCCGGAGGAGTTACTTCCAGGTCACGAAACTGCTCCCCATCTACCCGGTCGACCCATTTGTATTGCACCGGGACTTCAAAAATGATAGGTTGTCCAGCAATGCTAAGCTGCACCGATGTGGTGAGTGGCGTTTCCAATTCCGGTTGACCTATGACTTGCTGATTTTGTACCGTGTACATACCAATGCCCTCCATGGGTTGCCGCAGGTAGTAGGGTTGTGAAAAAGGGAAATTAGGTGGCAACAAGAATCCACCCTTCCAATCTACTGGTTGGTTTTTTGCCAGTTCGCCCTCCAGCTTAGTCCAAGTGCCCGACAGTGGCCAGCGAACCACCGGGTTTTCCATATCCACCCCCATACGATTCACCAGTTCCAGCGTTACCCAAACAGAATCACCCGGGGAGTAGGTGTATTTTTCGGCTGTCACTTCCATATACAAACCACTGATTCCGGCAATTACCTGGCGCAGGTCTGCCTTTTTTTCCCGGACATAGTGGCTTGCCGCCATATCTTCCAGCAAGGCATACGCTTCGGCCAGGTAAGGCAATACTGCTGCTGGATGGGACATATCAAACTCCACTTCTGCCCGCTGCAATAGCTCACCTACCGGCTTGCCGCCCGGCACCCGCGACCAGGAGAGGTCAATATCCTCGAAAAAATCACTTTTTACAGGCGTACCCTTCACCAATTCGAAGTATTCGGGAATACTGCCTTTCGTTTCGGGTGCACCAAATCCCTGGCTTTTGTGCTGGCTTCGGCTTTGCCCAGCTATTTCGCCATACGATTGTCCGATAGCCGGATTGTAGCCCCCTACTTCTATCTTCAGGTAGTCCTCTTCCTTGAATTCACGACCGGTTCTGCGATAAAACCAGCTAGAGGTATTCCAATACAGGCGCTTGGGTTGCCAGGGTTCTACGTACTGCAATTGCTCCGGGAAAGCGTCCGGGTCGCCAGCCAGGTCAAAGGCTTCCTCCGCCAAAATCGCAGAGGCGGTGTGATGACCATGGGTAGGGTAATTGTATTTTTCCGGGGCAAAACGCGTGATGAGTACATCGGGGCGAAACTGCCGGATCACCCACACCAAATCGGCCAGTACTTTTTCCCTGTCCCAAATGGTGAAGGTTTCAGCCGGAGTTTTGCTGTACCCAAAGTCATTGGCACGGGTAAAAAACTGCTGTCCGCCATCGGTTCTTCGGGCGGCTAGCAATTCTTGCGTACGAATAATGCCAAGGTTCTTACCGATCTCCGTCCCAATCAAATTCTGCCCGCCATCACCACGTGTAAGAGAGATGTAAGCGGTTTCTACCTTTTTGCCCTCTGCGAGGTAGGTAATCAACCGGGTATTTTCATCATCGGGGTGGGCCGCTATATACAAGGCGGACCCAAGCTGCTGAAGCTTTTGAATCTCCTGAAAAATCTCTCCTGCTGCGTAAGGGTAGGTAGATTGCCCACTAACGGAAAAGCTGATTGCGAGCATCAGCCAAAGACTCATGAGGCGTTGTTGCATAGTTGGTTGTTTACACAAGGATTCCAAAAATAGCATAATCAAAAGAGTGTGATAAGCGCATGATGTGGACAATCGGATAAACAGTCACCTTGATGGAATGGCTTACTTTTGCACCATGGCCTCAGCAAAGGACAATTGGTACACCGAGTGGTTCAACTCCCCCTACTACCACATTCTCTATCAGCACCGCAATCACGAGGAAGCGGCTCGTTTTATAGACAACCTGATCGAGCACTTGCAACCATCGCCACGGGCGCGTATGCTCGATCTGGCATGCGGCCGGGGGCGCCATTCATTGTATCTGTGCAAGAAGGGATTTCAAGTAACAGGCCTCGATCTTTCACCGGCCAACATTGAGGCAGCCCGCTCGATTCAGTGCGGCCAACTGGACTTTGCGGTGCACGACATGCGTGAGGTGTACAAAAAAAACCACTTCGACTACGTGTTTAACTTTTTTACCAGCTTCGGGTATTTCAAGGAAGAAGCAGACAATGAACGTACCCTCCACGCTATTGCCGCTGACCTAAAACCCGGTGGAAAAGTAGTGATTGACTTCATGAATGCACAGCAGGTAATAGATAACCTGGTGACGCATCAAACCAAAACACTGGACGGCATCCCCTTCGATATACAAAAGCATTACCGGGCTCCTTTTAT
>CAJXXO010000310.1 GCA_913062655.1 uncultured Bacteroidota bacterium
GCATCATGGGTGGTCTGCTCTTGCGTGGCACGGGTTGGTTGGTACATGGCCGCCACAAATTGATGCAGTATTGCATCCTCTTCGGCAGTAGGCGACAGGGTGAGATGATCGTGGACGAGCGCCAGCATCTCTTCCAGCCGGTGGGTGGAAATGGGCCGCTGATTGGCCATATTGATCACCTCTTCGGACAGCTTATCTTTCAGGTTGACCAACGGCACATGTCGCAGGAGGAAATTGAAGAGCGTTTTTATCCGCTTCTGCTCCGATTCCGACATCTGCTGCCGCATCTCCTCACTGTAGTCGAGAAATGCCAAATTGAAGTTGGCGATGATCATATCCTCCAGGAATAGCTGTGCCTGATCAGGCGAAACTGGCGGATCATGAAACGCTCCTTGTGCGATCTTGACCATACGGATTTCGCTCAGCACCTCAAGTACATTGTTGGGGAAGCCGGCTCGCAGCGTACCGCCAACGAGGGTCGGCACCAAATGGGCCGCCTCTTCCCAGGGCGTATCGTCCAGAATGCCGGTTTGCAGAATAGCCTCGATATGGGCATAACAATACCCTAACCCCTCTTCATGACGGGTCAGGGCATCGATCTGACTCAATAATTGGTGTCGTAATTGTTGTCTTTGCCATCCCTTGGCATTCGACAATTGGTCTAGTTGAAGGCTAAATCGCTCCTTCTGCGTTTCAATGGTCGTCAATCTCGCTCCTCTATTTTACACGTAAAATGGTACGTCTTCGTAATGTTTCAGCAATTGCGTCATACGCTCCGGGTCCTCACCGGCAAAGTTGACGGTACCAAAGTGATTGCCAAACCCTTCCCGGTCGCTGATCTTCTGGTCGCCTATCGGAGGCACCAAATTGTGATCCAGGAAATAAGGCTCTTCTAGTAGCTCATCCGGAATATTCAGCTTGGTAATGTGCCCCTTCTGTGGGAATACCATCACGTTGCCATAATAATTGTCGGGACGATAATCGTCAGCCGGAAAATGACGCTTCAATTCCTCCGTGGAAATGGTAGGGTCGTGGCTCAACACAAAGGCGAGCAAGGCATCGAAGTTCCAGGCTTTGGAGGCCAACTCCAGAATATGACCGCCCGGTATACGACAAGCTACCTCACCAAAGTTGAGCACATTGTCCTCGGTCAGGAACCACTCGGGGTGAATCATACCGTATTCTATACCAAATATCTTGACCAGCTTCTCGATCTCTTTGTGGATGAGGTCACGCTTGTTTTCCAGCGAAGGCCCCGCTGGTATGAAATTACTGTACCCAAGCTTCACATATTCGGTGATGTTCAAGAAAACAATCTCTCCCTTGTGAATGAAAGCTTCGCAAGAAAACTCACGTCCTGTCAAGTGACTTTCAGCCAGGCAAGGGAAGGCATCCGGCTTGACCTTTTCCTCTATCTGGTCACGAGACTTGATAAAGTAGTGGCCTACCGTTCCTGCGGCTGCGAAAGGTTTCAGGTGAAACCATGCATCTTCTTCACCAGGCAACTGTAGTTCGGCTTCATTCAACCGATCGAGGAAGGCATGTACCTGGTCCATATTGTGGACCTCTTCAAACAACCCTACCCGCAGGCCACCCAATAAGGCTTTGCGCTTCATCATTGCCTTATTTCGAAAGAGAAAAGCGCGATTGAGCACGCGAGGGTCATTACGATAGATGGAGTTGAGCGCACCGGCCCATTCCACCGTCTCTTCAAAAAGCGGTACCGCTACATCAGCATTATAAGCGGACAGCCGTTCGGCCAGGTCGAGTGAGTTGGATGTATCACTCCACTCATCTAACTGATAGGGTACGAAGGGGATGTTATTCTCCTTGGCATAGGGCTCGAAGTCAGGAAAGGAAACGACTACAAAGGGCTTGTTGGCTCGTTGCATCGATTCGATAACAGGTAAGCTCCATCCAAGTAAAGCAAAGCAGTTGGCCATAGGTTGTTTTGTTTTGGTTATGTAGGTAAAAAGGGAATATAGAGAAAATAGTTTGTGTAGAAACTAAATTTTAAAAATTGTGGAAGTTTAACAGAAAGATAGCCTTTCTTGCGCTTATACCATTGCGACTATATCACAAAACGAGCATTTTTGCAGAAACCTAACACGATGCGTAATTTATTTTTTCTTCTACTGGTCTCCTGCCTTTTTACGGCCTGTGGTGGCGGTGCCGATCAACAAGCGAAAATTGCCGGTACCTGGCACATCACTGCCATGGAGGGCAGACACGAATTGCAGCCTTGCGAGCAATCCATGCGCTTTGCCTTCACCGATGAATCGGCTGAGGTAGCGGGAAGAGAGGGCTACCTCCTGAAAGTGACCCAGGGAGAAAATCCCTGTGACCTGATCGGACCTAACGACAACTACGAATCGGCCTACACCTTTGTGGGTGACAAGCTGTTTATTAAGAATCTACGTTTGACCGGTGGCGACAACTGGTCAGGCGGGATGACCATTCAATCTTTCACGGAAGACCAGTTGGTGGTAGAGATACTGAATACCACCTTTACCTTTCAAAAGGCATCCTGATATAGGGAGGCCTGCCATTTTTATTGGTATTTTTAATTACCTATGGCGTCATCGTTAGCCCAAAGGAAAGCGTGCCTCATAACCGGGGCAAGTGATGGCATTGGTTATGCTACAGCAGCGGCCTTAGCCAGAGCAGGTTGCGAGATATGGTTGATGGTACGCAATGCGGAAAAGGGGAACAAGGCAAAACAACGTTTGCAATCGGCTACGGGGAATGAGCACCTCCATCTCCTGATTACCGATTTGAGCAGCCAACAGCAGATTCGGGCAGCAGCAGCCACATTGCGTGACCAATTGAATCGCCTGGATGTGCTGATAAATAATGCCGGCACATGGATCAGTAAGCGCACGCTTACCGAAGAGGGAATAGAAAAAGTTTTTGCGGTAAATCACCTGGCACCATTCCTGCTGACTCGTGAGCTTTATCCACTGCTTCAGCACTCAGCAGATGCGCGCGTGATTAATGTGAGCTCTGACAACCACTACCAGGCCCGGATAAACTTCGATGATCTGTTTATGGAGAAAGGCTACCATGGACTTCGATCTTATGCGCAGTCGAAGTTGGCGATGGTGCTCTTTACCCGGGAATTTGAAAGACGTAAGCCTGACCCTCACGTCTCCATCTTTGCGGTTCAGCCGGGATTGGTGCATACTGATATTGGATTGAAACAAACTACCTGGCTGCATACCCTGGCCTGGAAGGTCCGCAGAAGTCTATGGCGGAGCAAAACCCCTGAGGAAGGTGCGGCTACTTCGGTTTTTCTGGCCCAACAAGAGGATGTACGGCAGCAAAGTGGCACCTATTGGGACAACTGTCAACCGAAACCGGCTTCCAGGGAGGCCAATGATCCGGCTATCGCCAGCCGATTGTGGGACACCTCATTATCCCTTT
>CAJXXO010000311.1 GCA_913062655.1 uncultured Bacteroidota bacterium
ACCCTCGATACCCTGGTGTATTACGTGCTGCCGCTGTTGTTGCTGCTGCCGCTGGAGGTAGCTTTCTATTGGCCCGATCGATACGACATCTTTCAGGTCGGCTTTTATGGGCTGACCTTCCTGCTGGTGCTGGCGCCTGCCCTGTGGGGGCAGCGGCATATGGAGGCGCAAGGCTTTTTGCTGCCAGACGAAGAGGATGAACTCCCTTACCGGTTTCACCCGGCCATTGCGGGAGGAGCCGGGCTGGTGGCCGTGCTGTTGGCATGGGCATTACTCTAGTCCCGTCTTTAGGCAACTCTTCGTATTTTCCCGCTTCATTTTGCCAACAAAAACGGACGAAACAACCTGATGAATACGGAAAAATACAACGACCACCTGAGTGAAAGTGTGGGCGTATTGGAAAGCTATGAACGAACTACGCACGGACTGCGCCTGACAGCCGATAATGCGGTGCTGGATGTCGCCATCTACCAGGAATCTGTTATTCGCGTGCGCATCAATAAAAAAGGGTGGGCCTTTGACGACAATCCTTATGCGGTAGTGGGGGAGCCCTTTGATATTCCCGTGGTCTTCCACGAGGAAGAGGAGAAGCTGATATTGGAAACGGCTATGATCCGGGCAGAGATCACCAAACACCCGGTTCGGATTACCTTTAAGAACAAAGACGGACAGGTCATCAATGCCGATGATCCGGCCTTTGGCAGTGCCTGGATCGGAGAGGAGGGCACCACCTACAAAGTGCTGCAGGAAGGCGAGCGCTTCCTCGGCCTGGGCGAGAAGACCGGCCACCTGGACCGCAGGGGGCAGTCATTTACCAACTGGAATTACGACTACTTCGCCTATCCCACCGATGGCGACCCGCTGTATATGTCGGTACCGTTTTACATCGGTTTGCACCATGAGCTCTGCTACGGCATCTTTTTTGACAATACCTACAAGACGCAGTTCAATTTCGGTGCTTCAAACAGGCGGTTCAGCTTTTTCCACTCCGAAGGGCCCGACATCGATTATTACTTCATCCACCACGATGACCTGGAAGGCATCATCGAGGCCTACACCTTCCTGACCGGTCGCACCCCCTTACCACCCAAGTGGTGCCTCGGCTATCAGCAGTGCCGGTACAGCTACTACCCTGATACAGAAGTGCTGCAGGTGGCGCGTACCTTCCGCGAAAAGCAAATGCCGGCCGATGTGATCTACCTGGACATCCACTACATGGATGCCTACAAGGTGTTCACCTTCCACCCCGATCATTTTCCTGATCCGAAGAAGCTGATGGATGAGCTGGAAAAGCTCGGTTTTCATGTGGTGGTGATTGTGGACCCGGGTGTGAAAATTGAAGAAGGGTATGATACCTACGAGTCGGGGAAGGCGGTGGATGCCTTTGCCAAGTACCCGGACAACACCTACTATGAAGGTGCCGTGTGGCCCGGCTGGTGCCACTTTCCAGACTTTACCAAGCCGGAAACACGCGATTGGTGGGGCGAAAAATATAAGATCTATACCGATGCTGGTATTGAGGGGTTTTGGAACGATATGAATGAGCCGGCCACCTGGGGCAACAACATTCCCGACCTGGTGGAATTTGACTTTGACGGGCAGCGCGTAACCCATCGAAAAGCCCACAATGTGTATGGCATGCAGATGGTGCGCAGTACCTATCAGGGTACCCGGCAGCTACTGAATGGCAAGCGTCCCTTTATCCTCAGCCGGTCGGGCTATGCAGGCATACAGCGGTATGCAGCCGTTTGGACGGGTGATAATGTAGCCGATGACGACCACATGCTTACAGGGGTACGGTTGATCAACTCACTCGGCTTGTCGGGCGTGCCGTATGCCGGGTATGATGTAGGCGGGTTTGCCGGGGATGCCTCCCGGGAGATGTTTGCCCGCTGGATTGCGCTGGGTACCTTCTCGCCTTTTTACCGGGGCCATTCCATGATCAATAGTCGTGATGCGGAGCCGTGGACCTTCGGAGAGGAGGTGGAAGAGATTGCCCGCAACTTTCTCCGGTTGCGCTACCGGTTACTGCCCTACCTCTATTCCATTTTCTACGAAGCCTCGCAGACAGGAATGCCGGTGCAGCGCAGTCTGGCGATACAATATACCCATGACCACCGGACCTACAACAAGGCCTACGAGAACCAATACCTCTTCGGCCCCAGCTTCCTCATTGCTCCGGTGCGAAGTCAGCAGCAGATGGATAAGGTATTCCTACCGCAAGGGGCGTGGTACGATTTCTTCCGCGATACCCGCTATGCCGGTGACCAGGAAATGCTGATAGAAATACAGCCCGATGAGATACCTTGCTTTGTAAAAGCGGGATCGATCATTCCTATGCAGACGGTGGTGCAACACACGAAAGAAACCCCGGAGCCGGTGTTGCATCTGCACGTGTATCATGGAACGCAGTCGTCTTCGTTTGAATACTATGATGATGATGGCGCGACTTATGCTTACGAGCAAGGCGACTTTTACAAGCGGATGTTGTTTTTCAATGCCCCAGAGCGGCAGATCCTGCTCGATCATCCGGAGGGGCGTTATCAACCCTTCTTTCAGCGGGTGCGGGTGTACTTGCATGGTTTTGATGAGCTAGGAGACACCCTGCAGCTCAATGGGGAGCCGATTGAGGTGCACCGGGAAGATGTGCGGTTTGTGGAGCCGATCAGCAACTTCGATCCGTTCGAGTTCAATGCAGACCTGTCCAAACAACTGCCGCAATTGCCGTATATCGAATTTGACGATCAACCGGAATTAACGGAAATCAAATGGTAAGAACCATTATTACAGGGTTGAGTTTGTGCTGGGCCTTGTGGGCCTCCGGCCAGCAGTTTGGGGCCTTACTCAGCACCACACAAGCCGATCAGTTTATGGAGTTGCGCACCGATGCCGGCCGGTGGCGGGTGGAGGTGATAGACAGCCACGTGGTGAAGGTGGCCTTTTGGCCGGGCGGTGTGGAGCGACCGGTGATATCAAAGGCCGTGATACCCGGTGCCGGGTCGCCACCACCGGTCACTTATACCCACAAGAGGAGGAAACGCATCCTGTCGTGGGGCGACTATGAGGTGACCTACGACTTGCGCCACGAGCAGCTTACCCTTGCCGAGGGTCGGCAAACCCTCGCCAGTGCTTATGGATACGATGATGAAGATTCGTTGGAGGTGCTGGCCTTCGGGTTGGATGCCGGGGAACAGCTCTATGGCGGGGGCTTCCGTGCCTTGCCGATGAATCGCGTGGGATACCGCCTGCCGCTCTACAATGCACCCCAATATGGCTATGGCCTCGGTTGGGAAGGGTCCAATTTTTCTATTCCGACATTTGTCTCCTCAAAAGGCTATGCCCTGTTTGTAGATAATCCGGCCAAAGGATGGGCCGATCTGGGTGTGGAGCAGCCCGGCCAGGTAGGATTTGAAATGGCAG